>JBARUM010000839.1:0-6499 GCA_049645725.1 Maribacter sp. | reverse complement strand
GAACCAAATTCATATGAGCATTGATCATAAAACGAAGGAAGAAGCTGAAAAGATGTTCAATGCGCTATCAGGTTCCGGACAGGTACACCATTCTTTTCGGGAACGGGAATGGGGTTATTTTGGAAGATGTACGGATCAATTCGGTATCAATTGGATGATAAACGCTAAAAACTAAAAGGATGGAGGTTATATTCGAATACCATAGTGTCGCACAGAGCGATCGCCTAGAGAAAATCGCGCGTACGAAGTTGACTCAATTGAAGGAAAAATTCGAAGCAGTACATCGAGCCGACGTGTTCTTCAAAGAAGAAAATACCACTTCCGACCGAACGGGTATGATCTGTAACATTCGGCTAAGCCTACCAGGTCCCCGTCTGTTTGCCGAAGCTAGTCACGACAACTTCGAGAGTTCGATTTCAGAAGCTATTAGAGATTTACAACGTCAGTTGAAAAAGCGCAAAGGAAAATCCATAGATTTGAGATAACAACATCTGTCGCTGGCAGATTCTACCAATCCAAAAAACCTGCTAACACATGAAACCGTCAACTTGCAATGACCTTACAATCGGGACTTGTTAAAAGATTAAAATGATATAAATCATATAAACGATTAATCCAAGGCCAAATGATGTAACGCATTCTTCAGGCACAAATCTTTCACCTTATCCAATGATTGCACTAATCGACTTGAGATGATGAATTTGCGCCCTGTATGCGTTTTGATTTGAAACATTAGTATCCACTGTATGAATTGTCATCTAGTAGCTGATTTAGTAATCATTGGTTTGGGATTAGTTCTGATGAAAAGTTAATGAAGCATAAATCAAATGGATAGTTTTCCTTTTCTGTATTAAATTTAGACCTGTGAGAAAACCCTACGATGTCCTGACGGTTAAAAACTTCTTTTGCGTCCTATCAGCGACTTAGAAAAAATAGCTCGTGAGAAAACCGATGTCGGTCTCTGGATTTGGTGACAGTATAGTCGTTGCGGTCCTTATCTATAAAGGCCAGATCTTGGGTGTACACTAGGTTATTTCAATCCACATGCCTTGAGCCTTTTGTCCGGAAACGGTCCCCTTACCTAAAGCTGCTGGGTTAACATTTAAAACTTTACTTGCGTAAGGGATGTTCTAGGATAGGAGCTCCCGTCATAAGAGACCTCAAGAATATACGTATTTCTGCGGATGTGAGGGAGATGGATTCATTGTTTCCGCTGTTCCAAGTATGCGGGAACATTGAGAAGAAAGATCATCACCAACATGGGCCTCCCTATTCTTTTGGTATTTCCCAATACAAAATAGTTTTAAAGTAGCTGCAAGGGGAGGCTAAAGCCGATAATGAACTTCAAGTACACCATGGTTCAGAACGTATGATATTAGAAGCTTTGACATAAAAAGTCCAATAGTAGAAAGGCATCGGACGCAACCTTACCTGTTAAATTAAAAATAAAAGCAGTACATGTTACCTAGAGGCGATATTGGAGGAAGAGATAATAGAAATTAAATCCTTAAATACAATTATTTCCTTATTTCAAAATGCAAATCAAGTAGCTACTCAAGGGTCTAATGCATTTTCAATTTGACTAGGCTGTGCTGGACCTTTCCCGTGCGCTACAGGTCTATTTTCTCATAGTTCATGGCCATACATATAAAATCTCATTTGCATATTGCTACTTCCGTATAGCTCTAAAAGTTAATCCAAATGTAATAGCTCAAGTAATCGGTTATCTGTAATTTCGTTTGCGCCCCTAAGCATATTTTACTTCTAGTGGAATTGTGTGATGGTGGGAATAATTAGTAGACTCATGGAGAAAAGAGAGGAGAAATTTACATTTAGAGATAGGGAATTGGACTGGTTACGGTTTAATGCTCGTGTATTACAGGAAGCGGAGGATCATACCAATCCAATAATGGAGAGACTTAAATTCTTAGCCATATTTTCCTCAAATCTAGATGAATTCTTCAGGGTGAGGGTTTCAAAATTGAGACAGATTAAAAAAGTTAAAAAATCGGTTCGAAAGCCACTCGGTCTCAAACCGAATAAAATGTTGAAAAAACTACTGAAAATTATTGATTCGGACCAGCAACGATTTGGCGAGATTTTCAACCTGAAAATTAAACCGGAACTGAACAGGCACGGAATTGTGCTTAAAAGGCTGGGGGAATATACAAATTCAGAGATGCGCAGCATGGAAGACATATTTGTTAAACGAATACAGCATTTGTTACATATTACTTACGAAAAAAATATTAGCTCCGATGTCCTAGAGAATGGAGCATTGTACCTTTTGGGAATAAATAACAACGATCAGCTATTCGCCATAAATGTACCAACCAGGGAGGCCGGTCGTTTTATCCGGTTACCAGAAGTTAACGGGAAACACACCTATGCATACATTGAGGATATTATTAAACTGAACATTCCAAAAATCTCAGAAAACCTAGGATGTTACGACGTTTATAACATCAAGATTTCCAGGGATGCAGAACTTTACCTAGATGACGAGTACGAAGGTGAGTGGGTGGATACTATCTATAACTCGCTTAAAAAACCTCAGATAGCACAACCGACAAGATTGCTTTATGAATCAGGAATGCCGAAGCATGTACGGAAATTGCTTCGAAACGTTCTTAAATTAGGGAAGGTTGACATGTTCGAGGGTGGCGAACGCCACAATTTCAGTGATTTTTTTAATTTCCCCGTCACCGATACAAACAATGACCATTACTTTGAAGAATTACCTCCCTTGGCACATAACGCGTTTGACAGAACCTCTAATATGTTCAGGGCTATTAAGAAAAAGGACAGAATGGTACATTTCCCATACCAACGTTTCGATTACGTCGAACGTTGGTTGACCGAAGCCGCAAGGGACAAAAATGTAATTTCTATTCAAATCTCACTATATCGAATAGCAGAGGAATCAAAATTGACCTCTGCATTACTAGAGGCTATCGAAAATGGGAAGGCCGTCATGATATTTGTGGAGGCCAAAGCACGATTCGACGAGGCAAACAATATTGAATGGGGTAAACGCTTTGAGAAAAAGGGCGCGAAGGTTTTCTACAGCTTTCCGAACGTAAAAGTCCATTCCAAAATAATCTATGTAGAACGATTAGAATATAACAATCCACGAGGTTACGCTTACATAGGAACGGGTAACTTCAATGCAAAGACCGCTAAAATCTATGGCGACCATGGGCTGTTCACGGCGGATAGAACTATAACTTCCGACTTGTCGAAGGTTTTCAGTGTCCTTCAAAGGGAAATGCTCAAACCTAAATTCAAAGAATTACTAGTTTCCCCATATAGTACAAGAAATGGATTCATAAATCTAGTACGAAGGGAGATCGCTCATGCAGTTCAAGGTAAGGCTACCTTAATTAGGTTAAAAATGAACAGTCTGGAAGATAAGCAAATGATAAAGTGGCTTTACAGGGCAAGTAATGCCGGTGTAACCATAGAGCTGATGATCCGTGGCTTTTGCTGTCTTATTCCTGAAGTCCCCGGTCAAAGTGAGCATATACGTGTTTACAGTATCATAGACCGATATTTGGAGCATGCAAGACTTTTTTATTTTCAAAATGATGGGCAAGAGGAGTTGTATATGGGAAGTGCGGATTGGATGACGCGCAATTTGGACAAACGGGTGGAGGTAATCACTCCAGTAAAGGATGATGAACTATTTCGAGTTCTAAAAAACATTCTAGAACTCCAATTCAGTGACAATAGAAAACGAAGGATTATTAAAAGTGCTAACAATAACGAGTTTGTAAGCAGTGAGCCTGGTTCAAGAAAAATAAGGTCTCAATTCGCCATATATGACTATTTGAAGAGTCTCCAAGATTAGTTCTCGGAGAGCATCGATTTAATATCATTTGCCCATGATGGATATGTAAAAATTGTATTTTTCAGTTCCTTAACCGTAATTTTTTTGTGCATAGAAAGTGAAAATATATTAATGATCTCAGAAGCCTCAGGACCCAAGAGGTGTGCTCCGAGAATTTCATCCGTTCTTTCATCGATTAAAATTTTATAGGCATAGGATGCTCCGTTTATGCGCTTATTGTTGTACCAATCTGAACCTACACCGTATTTCACCACAACATGGGAACAGCGATTCTTGGCTTCCTCTTCGGAATAGCCTACCATAGCTATTTGCGGAATCGTGAAGACGACCGAGGGGATTGGGGGCAAAAGGATTTTTTTCAAGTCCTTATTCAAAATATTTGCAGCTACGATATCGGCCTCAATTCGTGAAAGGGGGGATAAGGGTAAGGCGTTGTTTGAAATATCACCACAGGCATAAACGTCCGCATTGGTCTTGCATCGCATATAATCATCAACCAAAATACCGTTGTCATTATGATCGATCCCACCCGCTTTTAAATTCATCTCCTCTAGCGAAGGAACCCTCCCCGTAGTGTTAAATACGATATCGGTCGTAATGGATTTATGTACACCTTGTTTTTCGTAATGTAGTATAAAGTTCTTATTCTTTTCAAGAGCTTTGATTTTACCGCTGAAAATAAATTTAATACCTAAATTCTCGGAATCCTGCCTTAACAGTTTGGTGAGATCTTTATCAAAATTATCTAATATCGAGTTACCACTATCAATAATTGTTACACGGCTTCCCCCACGTGCGGCCATATGTGCAAATTCAAGCCCGATAAACCCGGCCCCAAGAAACACAATTTTTTTCGGAAGCTTCTTCAACTTCAAAAAGTCACGACTATTTTTTAAATAAGATTTTCCTTCAATTGTCAACATTCTGGGTTTTAGACCGGTAGCGATCACAATTTTATCCGCACTAATTTCATAATCACTTATTTGAACGATGTTCCGCTGTAGGAATTTTGGTTCCCCTAGAAAAAGATGTATTCCCTTAACATTTAAATCCTTCCTAGTGTTCTCGGGGATATCTTTGGTAAAGCTTCTTTTAAAATTTTGTAAGTCACCCCAATGCGCACTTACATCTCCTTGTACCCCGAGATTAGTAAAATCCCTAAATCGCTGAAGTATTTCAGTTGCTCCGTAAAGAACCTTTTTCGGATCGCAGCCTTCATTTGAACAAGTTCCACCCAATTGGCCGTTCTCTATTAGGCCAACACTTCTTCCTGCCTTAGCGCATTTTTCCGCTACTGTCTTTCCGGCCGTGCCACTTCCAAGCACAAGGACATCCAATCTTACATTTTCCATGAAAATAAAGATAGTACTGGACATATCCGATTACGATCCGAGTAGGTTTAAATTTTAACTCGTTCAATCCTGCACCACTATTAGACAACCACTCAATATAGAAGTATATGGAAGTATTATGGACAGCAAAGTCCGATTAAAGGCATTTAAACCAATTTATTGAAAATAGTTTATGGAGATAGCACACATTCAGCCCTTGCATAGAAACTATGTAACTTTCAGTTGATAGGCCGACAACACGTTTTATTTGACCGCTTGTTCGGAAAGGACGTTATTAGCTATTTTTCTGATTCTTTTCGACAGCCGTCTTGGTGCCTCCATTGGTATCAGATGTCCGCATCCTCCCAATTGAATTAGTTTCGGTTTGTAGAGGTAGGGAAGCACCTCATTATAAATATCGTTCATGGGAATGATCGGGTCCTCTTTGGCACAAATAACAAACGTTGGTGTAGAAATACCCTTAATCCTATCGGAAATATTATTATTCATTCCGGTAGTCAACCACCACCTCCAAGATTCCCCATGTGTTTCCAGCTGGGAATCTATAGCGGTTTTTCTGCGTTTGCCCATTAGCGCTTTAACGGTAGATTTATCTATGGTGATTTCAGCTGTTTCGGGCATTGGGCGTGGTAGCCTACGAGCTCTTTCCAATTTCGTCATCCTTTCGACCGTCGGAGGAGAAGGGGCTATTAAGACCAATGCCTTCGCTTTAACTCCATTAGTTATTTGGTCTGCATACAAAATAAGTTTACCGCTCATTGAATGACCGCATAACATAAAATTCTTTAGTTTCAAAGTCTCTATACATTGATTGATGTATGCCGCGTAGTCGTATATGGAACTATCTTTAAGTGGAGGAGTATTTCCGAATCCGGGAAGTGTGATGACATAAATTGTGAATTCATCCTTAATTCGTTTGACCACCCATTGCCAACTATCCGCATTCCCTCCAAAATAATGTAATAGTACCAGTGTTCTAGAACCTACTCCAAATTTTTTAAAATGGATTTCGGTCGGCTGCTTATTCCGTTTCTCCAGCATACATATCCTCAATTTATAATTACAAAGTAGCACATAGTAATCTCCAAAAATGGACTTTATAGGATTTATTAATAATCCAAGCCGTAGTAGATCGGATGAAAGCTAAGTATCAAAATGACATCAAAGCCTTTACGAGGTTAATTTCCTTGCCATAAGATCGATGGAAATTATAATCGATAGTTAATTTTTTTGGTGATGAACAAAATAAAAACTCCACAAAATCATAATTCAATACGTTCGTGCTCCCCAATGAAGT
>JBARUM010000838.1:0-1962 GCA_049645725.1 Maribacter sp. | reverse complement strand
TGATACTATTATAAGTGATATCACTAGTTTTCCCAGGCTTAAATACAACAGAGAAATGCCGTTTGAGAAAGAAGTTGTTTATCAAGACTATTTTATTCCTTCAGATTCAGTTGAAATTCCTAAATTTTACATCGTCAAAAAACAATGGACCAATGTAATTGATTTGTTGAAAAACAACCAAATCAAATATGATTTCATAAAAGAAGATACCACAATCACGGTGCAATCTTACAGGATTAGAGATTTTGAAACCGTAAAGAATCCTTATGAAGGTCATTATCTACACTACAACACAAAAGTAACTTCATCATTAGAAAATGTTCCCTTTCATGAAGGGGACTTAATTATCTCTACAGATCAACCTGGGATTAGGTATATTCTAGAAACTTTAGAGCCGTCAGCAGTAGACTCTTTCTTCAATTGGAATTTTTTTGATACTATTTTACAGCAAAAGGAAGGTTTTTCTCCTTATGTTTTTGAGGATAGTGCATTGTACCTTCTACAAAACGATTCACTCCTTAGAGAAGAATTTACCATTAAAATTAGCGAGGACGAAATTTTTTCTAAAAATTGGTACGACCAATTAGAGTGGATTTTTAAAAAATCAAAGTACTATGAAAAAGCACACTTACAATATCCTATTTACAGAATACCTAAGAATAGGTCAAATGCTAATAACTAGTCCCCTTCAAATAGAATTTTAATGTTGGCATAAGAATTTTGAAGTGCTTTTTGAATTTTTGCAGGCCCCTTCCATTTTACCTTAACGATACCCTCTTTTTTTTCTGGTTTAAGTTTTCCGGAGAATTCGGTTTTCATTGCATACCAATGCACTTGTTTTAAGGTTGGCGTTCCATTGTTATTAAAAACATGGTAAGTCGTCCTTAAAAAGTTTTCAATGCGTAATCCCTGCACCCCTGTTTCCTCCATGACCTCCCTTATGGCGCAATCTTCAATAGATTCTCCCTTATCCAGTTTACCCTTGGGTAAATCCCATTTATCGTTCCTGTAAATAAATAAGACTTTTCCTTTCTCATTGGTTACCACCCCACCGGCGGCCACCACCAATGGAATTTCTTTTGTGAATTTTTTTAAAATCTCCTCGTGGTTAGGATGGTAGATATACGCCTCGGTCAACTTCTTTTTCTTTAATGCCTTGATAGCACCCAGTATAGAAGATTGATTAAGCAAAAAATACTCACCGTTGGCTGTTTCCGATAGTTTATTTGTTAAAATCAAGGGCAACTCATTAACAAAAACTTTATACATTTGCGTCATGGTTTTAGACAAGAACACCGCTAAAAAAACAGCAGAACTTCTGTTGCAAATTAATGCAATAAAATTGAAACCGGAAAATCCTTTTACGTGGGCTTCTGGATGGAAATCACCAATATACTGTGATAACAGAATTTTACTTTCTTACCCAACTATTCGCAATTATGTTCGGGAAGAAATGGCAAAACAAGTAGAATCTCTTTATGGAAAGCCCGATGTAATTGCAGGGGTGGCAACGGGGGCCATTGGTATCGGTGCTTTGGTAGCTGACACAATGGGTTTACCATTCATTTATGTAAGACCAGAACCTAAATCCCATGGAAGGCAAAATCAAATCGAAGGTCAACTAGGGGCAAACCAAACCGTTGTGGTCATAGAAGACTTAATAAGCACTGGTAAGAGTAGTCTTAACGCCGTAAAGGCACTTGAAAAGGCCGATGCCAATATTAAAGGAATGCTTGCCATATTTACATACGAGTTTGAAACGGCAACTAAAAATTTCAAGGAAGCCGATGTTGACTTGCACACGCTAAGCAGTTATGACTATCTTGTAGAACAGGCCTCTGAAACCGGTTACATAAAGGAGGAACAGCTTAAAACATTAATGGAATGGAGAGTTAATCCTTCAAAATGGACAAAATAACATGTTTATAGAAACACCAAAAACAACAGTAGTTAAAAGTACTC
>JBARUM010000837.1:0-8601 GCA_049645725.1 Maribacter sp. | reverse complement strand
ATGATGCAGGTTGGTGGTGATCAGGGTTATGCCCCTATACAGCCAATTCACTATTCACATAAAATTCATGCTGGTACTAATAAGATTGAGTGTAAATACTGTCATTCCTCAGCTAGGGTTTCTAAGCATTCGGGGATTCCTTCTTTGAATGTTTGTATGAACTGTCATAAATCAATTTATGAGTATACCGGAAATCCAGAAGGGCCTACACAGGAGGATTTGGCCAATGGGTATACCAATGAATTCTATACTAAAGAAATTAAGAAATTATACAAGGCTGTAGGTTGGGACGAGGAGAATCAAAAGTATACCGGTGAAAGTCAGCCAGTAGAGTGGGTCCGTATTCATAATCTTCCTGATTTCGCTTATTTCAATCACTCCCAACATGTTTCCGTTGCTGGGATTGAGTGTCAGACGTGCCATGGACCGGTAGAGGAGATGGAAATTATGTATCAATATTCGCCATTGACCATGGGATGGTGTATCAACTGTCACCGTGAAACTAATGTCAAAGTAGAGGGTAACGAGTATTATGAAAAAATACATGCCGAGCTTTCCAAAAAGTATGGTGTAGAGAATTTGACTGCTGCTCAAATGGGTGGTTTAGAATGTGGAAAGTGTCACTATTAATTAATAAAGAAGCTAATTACATATAATACGTATGGCATCAAACAAAAAATATTGGAAGAACGAGGCGGAGTTAAACCCTAACGATTCCATTGTTGAGGCGCTAAAACAAAACGAGTTTGTAGAACCAATTCCTGTGGATGATTTCTTAGGCGATAAGGATACCTTATCATCGACTAATACGAATCGGAGGGATTTTTTGAAATATGTTGGCTTCAGTACTGCCGCTGCTTCTTTGGCGGCGTGTGAGGGTCCGGTCATTAGGTCTATTCCCTATGTAGTGCAGCCAGAAAATATAGTGCCGGGTGTTGCTAATTATTATGCTACTTCTATTGCCAACGGTTTTGATTTTGCCAGTATTTTGGTAAAAACAAGAGAAGGAAGACCTATTAAGGTTGAAAATAACACCATGGCAGATGTTGGAGGTACTGCGAATGCAAGAGTTCAAGCATCGGTACTTTCATTATATGACAGTACAAGGTTGCAGGGGCCTATGGCTAATGGCGAGCCAATTGATTGGTCTGCCTTAAATGCCGCTGTAAAGTCAAAAATGGGGAGTCTAAAGGGTTCTTCCAAAAAGATAGCATTTCTGACACAGACTTATGCGAGTCCATCTACGAAAAGATTGATGGCGGATTTGAAAGTTGCAAATGAAAATGTTGTTCATGTTACCTACGATGCAATCTCTGAGGATGCCGCATTAACTGCTTTTGAGCGTAAGTACGGCGAACGTGCTTTGGCCGATTATAATTTTGAAAATGCAGGTTTAATTATTTCTTTTGGGGCGGATTTTCTTTCCGATTGGCAAGGTGGTGGTTATGATAGTGGTTATTCTAGAGGACGTGTTCCTAAGAACGGTAAAATGTCTAGGCATGTTCAGTTAGAGGCTAATATGTCACTAACGGGAGCTAATGCTGATAAGCGTGTGCCTCTGACGCCAACTGCTCAGAAGGTAGTTCTTGCTAAGCTTTATGGCAAGTTGAATGGCACCTCTGTAGGTGGTAACACCTCTGAATATGATGCTGTAGTGGATCAAATTGCGGCAGAGATACGAAAGGCGGGCTCTAACGCCGTTGTGGTTACTGGTTTGGATGATTTGAATGCTCAGGTCGTGGTTTTGGCCATAAATGAAATGTTAAGCAGTAAGGCTTTTGACGTCACTGCGCCAAGATATTCAAGACAAGGTAATATAAAGGCTGTAAATGCATTAATTGCTGATATGAAAGCAGGTAGGGTTGGGGCTTTGATTATGGACGGTGTAAATCCCATGTATTCCTTACCCAATGCCTTAGATTTTAAGGAAGGCTTGGATAAGGTAGATTTGTCCGTCGCTTTTTCGACTAATTGGAACGAGACTACCGAAGCTGCTCAATATACTGCCGCCTCTAATCATTATCTAGAATCATGGGGTGATATTGAAATCAAAAAAGGACATTACAGTTTAATTCAACCCACTATAAAGGAGTTGTTTGATACTAAGCAATTGCAATCTGCGGTTTTGGAGTGGATGGGTAGTGATAATACATATTACGATTATATTAAGGAAACGTGGACTTCAGATATCTTAAACGGAGCTGACTGGAATCAGACATTGCAAGATGGGGTGTTTAGTGTAGATGCCATGATGATAGATTCAGAAGGAACGAATAATGAGACAAGTTCCAATGAGGCTGAAACCGGTGAACCTGCACAAGCATTACCTATTGCTTCTGCGGTACGTAGTTTGGCCAATTCTACTAGTGACGGAATGGAGCTTACGTTTTATTCCAAAGTTGGTATGGGTGACGGTCAACAGGCTAATAATCCATGGCTGCAAGAGTTTCCAGATCCTATCACAAGGGTGTCATGGGATAATTATGTTACGATTTCCAAGTCCGATGCGGAAGCAATGGGTCTTGAAAATATAAATGTAGCCAATGGCGGAATGGACGGTAACTATGTAAAGCTTACGGTTAACGGCGTTAGTTTAGAAAATGTTCCTGTCGTTGTTCAACCTGGTCAGGCAAAGGGCTCCGTTGGCTTAGCTTTCGGTTATGGGAAGAAAGTAGGAATGAAGGAGGAAATGCAAACCGGGGTAAATGCTTTTAGGATTTACGAAGGCTTTAATGCTAACCAATCGGTTAAAATAGAAAAGGCTTTTGGAATGCATGAATTTGCATGTATTCAGTTACATAAAACCCTAATGGGTAGAGGTGATATCATCAAGGAAACATCCTTGGAGATATTCAATACAAAAGATCATGCGGAATGGAACCATGTTCCTCAAGTATCACTAAATCATCAAGAAGTTCCCGCGACTTCTGTTGATTTGTGGGATAGTTTTGACCGCTCCATCGGGCATCACTTTAATATGTCGATCGATTTAAATGCATGTACTGGTTGCGGTGCTTGTGTCATTGCATGCCATGCGGAGAATAATGTACCAGTTGTTGGAAAGCAGGAGGTTAGAAAATCTAGAGATATGCATTGGTTACGTATTGACAGATACTATTCTTCCGAAGAAACTTTTGATGCTGACGATACAAAGAAAGAGGAGTTTGATGGGTTATCTGGAGATAAAGGTTCCTTAGGTGGTTTTGGAGAATTAGAAAATCCTTCTGAAAATCCACAAGTAGCTTTCCAACCTGTAATGTGTCAGCATTGTAATCATGCACCTTGTGAAACCGTTTGTCCGGTTGCGGCAACATCTCATGGTAGACAGGGGCAAAATCAAATGGCTTATAACAGATGTGTAGGTACTAGATATTGTGCCAACAACTGTCCTTATAAAGTAAGAAGGTTCAATTGGTTCTTGTACAATAATAATGACGAGTTCGATTTCCATATGAACAATGATCTGGGTAAAATGGTATTGAATCCAGATGTTAATGTTCGTTCTAGAGGTGTTATTGAAAAATGTTCTATGTGTATTCAGAAAACGCAAAAAACAATTTTGGACGCCAAAAGAGATGGAAGAGTAATCAAGGATGGTGAATTCCAAACAGCTTGTTCATCTGCCTGTGGTAACCGTGCCATTGTTTTTGGAGATATAAATGACGAGAATAGCAAAATTGCCGAATTAAAAGAAAATGATCGTATGTACCATTTATTGGAGCATGTGGGAACAAAACCAAATGTATTCTATCACGTAAAAGTGAGAAATACCAACGAAGCATAACAATACTAGAAAGTAATTATAACAGAAATCTATGGCGTCGCATTACGAAGCACCTATACGAAAACCCCTAGTAATTGGAGACAAAGGCTACCACGATGTTACTGTGGATATAGCTGCTCCGGTAGAAGGAAGGGCCAATAAGCATTGGTGGATAGTTTTTTCCATTGCCTTAGTGGCATTTTTGTGGGGAGTGGGTTGTATCATCTATACGATTTCCACCGGTATTGGTACTTGGGGATTAAATAAAACTGTAAACTGGGCTTGGGATATCACCAACTTTGTTTGGTGGGTAGGTATTGGTCATGCAGGAACACTTATTTCTGCTGTACTTTTATTGTTCCGTCAAAAATGGAGAATGGCCATTAACCGTTCTGCGGAGGCAATGACTATATTCTCTGTTATCCAGGCGGGTTTGTTTCCTATTATTCACATGGGTCGACCTTGGTTGGCATATTGGGTATTGCCAATTCCTAACCAATTTGGCTCCTTGTGGGTTAACTTTAACTCACCGTTACTTTGGGATGTTTTTGCGATTTCAACATATTTGTCGGTTTCATTAGTATTCTGGTGGACAGGTTTACTGCCTGACTTCGCCATGATTCGTGATCGAGCAGTATTGCCTTTTCAAAAGAAAATATACAGTCTTTTAAGTTTTGGATGGAGTGGTCGTGCTAAAGATTGGCAGCGATTTGAGGAGGTTTCTTTGGTTTTGGCTGGCTTGGCAACACCTTTGGTACTTTCTGTGCATACTATTGTATCTTTTGACTTTGCCACGTCTGTGATACCTGGATGGCATACAACTATTTTCCCACCTTATTTTGTGGCAGGAGCTATATTCTCCGGTTTTGCAATGGTGAATACACTGTTGATCATTATGAGAAAGGTATGTAGTTTGGAAGCATATATTACCGTTCAACATATTGAGTTGATGAACATTGTAATAATGATTACAGGTTCTATTGTTGGTTGTGCTTACATTACGGAGTTGTTTATGGCTTGGTATTCTGGAGTTGAGTATGAGCAGTATGCTTTTTTGAATAGGGCAACTGGACCTTATTGGTGGGCGTATTGGGCTATGATGACCTGTAATGTATTTTCACCACAGTTCATGTGGTTTAAAAAATTACGTACGAGCATTATGTTCTCGTTCTTTATTTCTATTATAGTGAATATTGGGATGTGGTTTGAGCGTTTTGTCATTATTGTTACATCTTTACATAGGGATTATCTGCCATCTTCATGGACAATGTTCTCACCCACCTTTGTAGATATAGGTATTTTCATTGGTACTATCGGATTCTTCTTTGTATTATTCCTATTATACGCCAGAACCTTCCCTGTAATTGCACAGGCGGAAGTAAAATCTATTTTAAAAGCTTCTGGTTCAAAGTACAAGAAATTAAGGGATGCTGGTAAACCTTTGTATATTATACCTAGTAATAAGGTTGAAGTTAAAGAGTCTATTACGGATGATGTATTAATGGGAGAGGTTGTTCCTACTACGGGCGATAAAGTTGGTGTAAATGAACTTTTAAGTTCTATTGGATCTTTTGATTCAACCAAAGAAACCGCAGACAACTTGAAAAAAGTTAAAGGAATTGGCCCACAAATGGAGGCTACTTTGAATGGTATTGGAATTTTCACTTTTGCTCAGGTAGCAAGAATGACAGAGAGGGAGTATAATTTATTGGATTCCATTACTGGTTCGTTCCCAGGTAGAGCGCAACGTGATGACTGGGCGGGGCAAGCAAAATTGTTAAATAATAAGAAAAACTAGATATGGCATCAAAGGTTATTCAGGCTTTTTACAACGATGATGACGTGTTGATGCATGCCGTAAAGAAGGTAAAGGCGGCCAAGCATCATATAGAGGAAGTATATTGCCCTTTTCCTGTTCATGGATTAGATAAAGCAATGGGTCTTGCTCCAACACGTATTGCAATAACATCTTTCATGTATGGTTGTGTTGGATTAGCAGTGGCTATCGTTATGATGAATTTTATCATGATAGAAGATTGGCCACAAGATATTGGTGGTAAACCAAGTTTCAGTTATATTGAGAATATGCCGGCATTTGTTCCCATTATGTTTGAACTTACGGTATTCTTTGCAGCGCACCTTATGGTGATTACATTTTATCTTAGAAGCAGGTTGTGGCCGTTTAAGGATGCTGAAAATCCAGATGTGAGAACTACTGATGACCATTTTTTAATGGAAATTGAAATTCATGGTAACGAGAAGGAATTAAAGGATTTGTTGGCGGATACCGGAGCTGTAGAAATTAATATATCAGAAAAAAACAGTCATTGAATATGAACAGTTTTAAAAAAATAGGGATTGTAACTTTCTTGACGATAGCTTTTGTAGCTTGTCAAGACGATAGTAAACCAAACTATCAGTACATGCCTAACATGTATGAACCTGTGGGTTATGAGACGTACGAGAAGGTGGATTTTTTACCTGCCGGGTCGGAGGCTATGATTCCACCTGCAAATACAATCAATAGGGGTTGGTTGCCTTATGGTTTTGATAACAGTCCAGAGGGAAAGGAATTGGCTAGGCTGAATACGAGTCCATTAGATTCTTTGGCCACTGAAGAGAATCTTGCAGTTGGGGGCCAATTGTATACTATCTATTGTGCTATTTGTCATGGCGATAAAGGCAAGGGTCAAGGCACACTTGTAAAGAGAGAAAAAATATTAGGTGTTCCAAGTTACGATGATGCTGTCCGCAATATTACCGTGGGAACTACTTTTCATACGATGCAATACGGCTTGAATTCTATGGGTTCCTATGCTTCCCAAATGAACACGGAGGAAATGTGGCAGGTATCCGAGTATGTGATGAAACTGAAAGAAGATTTAACAAAATAATACTCAATTAATAGTATGTACACGTTTTCAAATAGACTAAAGATTGGTTCCATTATCTTAATGGCCGTCGGGTTATTGGGTATTATTGGGGGATTTGTGATGGCGCCTGGGACAATAGAAGAAGCAAAAGCTATGGTAGCCAGTCATGATGATGAACATGGCGCTTCTCATGGTGAAGAGGCTTCTCATGCCATGAATGCAGATGGTCATGGATCTACTGAAGCGCATGGGGAAGATCATGGAACCTCGCATGATGAACACTTATTGCATCAATTACAGAACAAACCTTGGGCTGCGCTGTATGTGGCAGCATTCTTCTTTATGATGATTGCATTGGGGGTATTGGTGTTTTACGCGGTGCAACGAGCTGCACAGGCAGGATGGTCGCCATTGTTATTTAGGGTGATGGAAGGGATTACATCTTATTTAGTGCCCGGTGGTATTATAGTATTTGTTATTCTAGTGCTTTCTGTGCTACATATGAACCATCTTTTTGTTTGGATGGATGCTGATGTAGTGGCGCATGATGCCTTATTACAGGGTAAGTCTGGTTATTTGAATCCCACATTTTTCCTGATTAGGGCAGTCATTTTCTTAGGTGGATGGATTGCTTACCGTGAATATTCTAGAAAACTTTCTTTACAACAGGATGAAGCAGATGATGATTCAAAATTTAAATTGAATTTTAGAATCTCTGCGGCCTTCTTGGTATTTTATTTGATTTCTGAGTCTATCATGTCTTGGGATTGGATAATGAGCGTAGACCCACACTGGTTCAGTACGTTATTTGGATGGTATATTTTTGCCAGTATGTTCGTATCCGGAATCACAGTTATTGCCATGGTAACCATCTATTTGAAGTCTAAAGGGTATTTGGAGGACGTTAACGATAGTCATATTCATGATTTAGCTAAGTTCATGTTCGGTATTAGTATTTTTTGGACCTACTTATGGTTCTCACAGTTTATGTTGATTTGGTATTCGAATATTCCAGAAGAGGTAACCTATTATGTAACAAGAATAGAGGATTATAGACTGCCTTTTTTCGGTATGGTGGCTATGAACTTTTTGTTTCCCGTTCTGTTGCTAATGAATAGTGATTACAAGAGAATCAATTGGTTTGTGGTAATGGCAGGTCTAGTAATTTTGGCGGGTCATTACATGGATATTTTCAATGCTATTATGCCAGCTACAGTAGGTGACCAATGGTATATTGGTGTCCCTGAAATAGGAGCCGTTTTGTTTTTTGCCGGATTGTTCATTTTCTGGGTGTTTAGGGCACTGACAACTGCGCCTTTGCAACCAAAAAGGAATCCATTTATTGAAGAAAGTAAACACTTTCATTATTAGTAAGTTTTAAAGTATAATATTAAATCATACAATGACTACATTATTGACTTTAGTTGTTTTAGTACTCGTGGCAATTGCTATTTGGCAAATGACCAAGATGTTTGAGTTATCACAGCTTAAAACAGATAATTCTGAGATAGCATCGGACAAGGATAACAAGTACAACGGTTATATGATGTTCGCATTTCTTATATTTATCTATGGGATTACTATTTTTAGTTTTTGGAAGTATGGAAAATTTTTACTTCCAGATGCCGCATCTGCCCATGGAGCAGAATACGATTACCTAATGTTAGTTTCTTTTATCATTATATTTATAGTACAGACCATTACTCAGGCTTTATTGCACTATTTTGGTTATAAGTATAAGGGCGAAAAAGGAAAAAAGGCCTTGTTTTATGCAGACAATGATCGTTTGGAATTTATATGGACTATAATTCCTGTAATTGTTCTTGCTGGGTTAATTTTATGGGGACTGTACACTTGGACGAATATTATGGATGTAAATGACGAAGACGATCCATTAATAGTGGAACTATATGCACAACAATTTAATTGGACGGCAAGATACGGTGGAGCTGATAACGTATTAGG
>JBARUM010000836.1:0-7210 GCA_049645725.1 Maribacter sp. | reverse complement strand
ATTTGATGAAAAAGGCAAACCACTAAGCTCAGTTGAATTTTCTTCATATCTCCAAAAAAAAATGAACACCGGAATTAAGCAAGTGGTTTTTTTAATCGGCGGCCCGTACGGTTTTAGTCAAGAAATTTATGAAGCCGCCTCTGGAAAAATCAGTCTTTCAAAAATGACCTTTTCCCATCAAATGGTTCGCTTGTTCGTTACGGAACAGGTGTATAGAGCTTTGACCATACTTAAGAACGAGCCTTATCACCATGAATGAAGTTCAAATTCAGACCTAATACAACACTCGGAACTTAATCGTATTCTCTACTTTTTTCAAAGCTTTTAAAACGTCTTTGTTGTATTCCTTGTCCAGATCGGTAATTACATAACCTACTTCATTATCCGTAGATAAGTACTGGCTGGCTATGTTTAGTTCGTACTCTGCCAATACCTTATTGATTTTAGCCATGACACCGGGAACATTTTTATGAATATGTAGAAAACGATGCACTTTGTTCTGCTTTGGTAATCGGATATTTGGAAAATTCACCGCATCCACGGTATTTCCCGAATTTATGTAATCCATGATTTTATTGGGTACAAAATCCGCAATATCTCGCTGCGCTTCCTCCGTACTACCACCCACATGCGGAGTTAATATAACATTTGGGTAACCTTGTAACTTTGTTTTAAAATCACCGTTACTCCTTGGCTCTTCCGGATAGACATCAATTGCCGCGCCTGCAATCTTTCCGCTTTTTAAAGCTTCTGAAAGAGCATCTATATCTACAACAAAACCACGGGAAAGATTAATAAGCATTGCCCCGTTTTTCATTTGAATTATTTCGCGTTCGCTAATAAAATTCTTATTGGCGGGGTTATCATCAATATGGAGGGTGACCACGTCCGATATATTCAATAACTCTTCTAAAGTGTTGCATTTTTTGGCATTACCAAGTGCTAAACTATCCTCAATATCGTAATAATACACACGCATACCTATAGCCTCTGCTAAAACAGATAATTGTTTACCAATATTTCCATATCCTACGATTCCCAAATTTTTACCACGTACTTCCCTTGAGCCCGCAGCAGTTTTTTGCCATTGTCCATTATGTATTTCGGTGCTTCGCGCAAAAATACTACGCATTAGCATAATTATCTGACCAATGGCAAGTTCCACTACAGAACGGGTATTGCTGTAAGGTGCGTTAAAGACCACAACGCCCATTTTTTTAGCATATTCCAAATCAATCTGTGTAGTGCCGATACAAAAAGCGCCAACTGCCAGTAATTTGTCAGCGGCATCCAACACTTTCTGGGTGACCTGAGTTTTTGAACGGATACCCAATACATGAACTCCTTTAATCTTTTCAATAAGTTCTTCCTCCGGTAAACTATGTTTTACCAACTCAACGGAAAAACCATCTTCCGATAGGTTTTCAAAAGCATCTGTATGTACATTTTCTAATAATAAAATTTTAATCCTGTTCTTAGGATAAGAAATATTTCTAGGCAAATCGTTTACGAATAAAAATTCATCCAAACTAGGGGTAACATGATCAGCATTATCCGTTGCCTTTTCTCTGTGCACGTTTTCGGTATATGCAAAAAACTTATCTGCAATACCGGCCTGGCGCATTACATAATCACTATAACCATCGCCAATAACTTGAACTTCCCCGTTTAGATTCATTTGTTTTAGGCATTCTATCTTACCATTATGCTGGGACAGTACGTTACTCTCATCAAACCCTATAATATTACCCTCGGCATCAAAACGAAAAGTATTTGCATATACACGGTCCGATGGAATGTTATACTCCGCCACAATAGGGTCTATAAACTCTTTAAAGCCACAAGAAATAACATAAATATCATCGGCATAGGTTTCAAAAAAATCTTTGTTGGAAGCAATTGATTTTGATATTTTTTGTCGCAGTTCAGTAACTAATCCCTCTAAATCAGACTTATTGGCTTTTAATAGCTTTATTCGTTTTTCCAAAGATTCCGTAAATGATATATCCCCATCAATACCAAGATTGGTGATTTTCTGTATTTCATTTATGATTTCTTCCTTATTGGATTTTCCTTGTAAGGTCATCTCGGCAAGGACATCCAAAGCCTCTACCCTTGTTAAGGTGCTATCAAAATCAAAAACATATTTTCTTCCTGCTTCTACCATTTTCAATACGATTTCTTATCCAAATTGAAATAAGGGGTAAAAGTAAAAATTAATTTGTCCAGTAGTAGAAGAATCTTATTAAAAGTTATCCCTGTAACCAAACCTTACTATTTTGACAGAAATTTCATTAAGCAGCTCTCATTATCAGGAGCTAAGCACCATGGTATGCGCTTTTTCAAAAATAGGAGCATTTATAAAAAACTTAAAACCGCTTCTGAAAATTCTTCAGTTTAAGTTATCTCTATCCCATCAAAAGATTTGAAAAAATTGGTTTGCGCCTGGATATTTTAAATCACCATGAAAAGTAACAAGGCATGAACAATCCGGAATCTTTTATAATTTTTCATGGATAAGCGGTATAAACTAAACCAGTTATTATAGCCAAACCAAAACTCACCAAAGTACCGATAAGGATGTACTCCGTTAGTTTTCTACTATTACTTTCTTTTAAATCATTAAAGCGAAAGACGGACTTTGCCGTTATGAGTAAACCTATAGCCTCCCATCTTCCAATAAGAATAAATACCAAAACGAAGAGCCGTTCTATAATTCCAATATATTTACCAGCATTGGGTAATGATTTGTGGTCCGTTCCAATTTGGTCCGACATCCCTTCTAGTAATTTACCCATAATAATGGCAGAAGGTAAGGTAACAAAAACTACTGCCAATAGTAGCGACCAATCTAAATTTTGAAATAAAGTTAACGTGTGTTCCGGTAATTCCGTATAAAACGAACAACTGTATATAGCCAATACATGTAGCGATTGGTCTAGAAAAAATGGTATGCCCTTGTTTGTAAAAAACTTTTCTGTATATAACTTACCTAAATCAATGATAAAATGACTAAATGCCAATAAAATTATTGTTTTCCAGTGGTTTAAATCCCACGATACAAGAAAGTACAGTGCCAGATGAATTAATATATGCAGATACAAATACTTAGAGGTAGCTTTGTTCGCTTCTTTATGAATTACCCATTTTCTAGGTTGTAGAACAAAATCTCCTATAAGATGGGCCAGTAATAGTTTAATAAATAGTTCCATGATTTAAATTTCGGGACATAAGCGTTGGTAGTACCCCAATAGATCTTTTACTAGTTCAAAACGAGCCCTTTTTAACCTTTGACTTACTGCAGACTGCTTTATTCCCAAATGTTTCGCTATCTGCTTTTGGGATGCTTCTGGTTTTTCCAAGACCAATGTCATAATTTCCGCTGATACAACACTCCAGCTATCCATAAAGTCAAGCGCCAATTGAAGCATTAGATTCAGGGTATGGTCGTAAAATTCATTCCCAGTAGCAATACTTAGGCTTACCTTGCTATCCTTTAAAGATTCTAGCTTACGACCAGATCGCTGATATGCCGGACCATTGGACTCGCTTACTCCTGTACCAACAAAGGTTTCAAGACCAATACCTATTCCCATTCTTACGTCCAAATCTTTTATGGATTTTAAAAGCGCCTTTATTTGTATGGCCGTAAAAAGCGCATTTTCCTTGTTTACTTTTAATTGAAATTCATCTCCCCTATATATTTCCCAATTCATTGGTGATGGGCCAAAGCGAACGAAAAAAGTCTTAAGTATTTCTATCCATTCCGAAGATGGATGATTTTCAGAGTTAATTATATCTCCTGTTATGATTGCAATCATGGCTATTAACTATAAAATTAATATTATCAATAATAAGCTATTTTGCTAATATAATCATTTATTAATCATTAAGCTAATAGACCGTAGTAGCTATAATTTAAAACCACCTCCTGGTCCGTGTACAATATTCGGAAAAATCTTTTCCAAATTTATCCAATAGCACCTTCTCTTCTGGAATGATTTGAAAACGGTTCATATAAGATACAAACCCAGCTGCCAATAGAACATTAAAAGCATTTCCCAGTTTTAACCCGAATGCCAGCAGCATTAATAACATGGCCAAATACATAGGGTTTCTTGAAAATTTATACAACCCGCCCATCACCAAACTTGAAGCTTTTGAAGGCGTTCTAGGATCTACGGTAGTTTTAGAACTAACAAATTGGATTAAGGAAAAACAAAGTATAACCATTGCAAACCCCACAAGTACTTTAGCTACCAAAAGACGTCCAAAAAAGTCGAAATAACCAAAAGGTAAAAACCTATTTAGTAGGTACATTGCTAAGGCAAAAACAATAACAATAAGTACGGGCGGCATCTTTAGTTCCATTCTATAAAATTAGTACATTTGTTCTTGAAAGTCCCTGAACTTCTAAACATTTAACCAAAATGAAGCTAGTATTCGCAACACACAACCGGAATAAGTTAAGGGAAATAAAATCACTGGTTCCAAAACATATAAAACTGGTATCATTGGATGAAATAGGCTGTAAAGAATCCATTCCGGAGACGGCGGATACTCTTGAAGGAAATGCTAAATTAAAAGCGGATTTTGTTTTCAAGAACTATAACCTACCTTGTTTTGCAGATGATACGGGATTATTGGTCAATGCTTTAGATGGAGCACCCGGCGTCTACTCCGCTAGGTATGCCGGTGAAGCAAATGATGCCAATGCCAATATGAATAAATTACTACTTTCCCTAGCTACTAAAAAAGATAGGTCTGCACATTTTAAAACAGTAATAGCGCTTAATTTATCCGAAACGACTCAATTTTTTGAAGGCTTGGTTCAAGGAGAGATACTTACCCAAAAAAAAGGAACTAATGGCTTTGGTTATGATCCAATTTTTAAACCATCAGGCTACAACCAAACCTTTGCGGAATTACCCCTTTCCGTTAAAAATAGAATTGGACACAGAGGTAAAGCATTTTCCAATCTAATAGGATATTTAAACTCAATTCATAGTACAGTCTAAAAAAAATAAGATTCAGTTGTAGTTTTCATTTTTTATGAAAGAGCCTAGATAGTGAGTTTAGAAAAATTATTGTTTTAAAGCAATGGGAGAAATTAGCTCCAGAATACGACATTGCTACTAAGAAAATTCAATTGGGTAAGCTTTTTTTCCAGATAAGCGTCGTTTTAGTCGCAGTGTGAATAATTATCCTTAACAATCCCAAACTACAAAAAGCCTTTGTTCTATTGACGTGCGTTACCAGAATAATTGGAATTGTAATGTCCACTTACGGCTATTTTCTAGCACCTTAACCAACAATTGTATTAAACTTAAACTATCCAATAATTAGCAGTACCTTTGCCGCTTTAATTAACGCCGCTGGTATAGCAGGTGTTGCGCGGAGTCTAATGGGTTATATTCGGTAATCGCTCTATGCAGCATTCATATTTGCGAATAAGTATAACATAATTATGACAAAGTTTGAAGCACTTGGACTGCAAAAGTCCATATTAGATGCTGTTGCGGATTTAGGTTTTGAAAGCCCATCCGAAGTACAAGAAAAAGCAATCCCTATTTTATTGGAAAGTGAGACCGATCTGGTCGCACTTGCACAAACAGGAACAGGAAAAACAGCAGCCTTTGGTTTTCCTTTAATCCAAAAAATTGATAGTGATAGCAGAACTACTCAAGGATTGATTCTTTCACCAACCAGGGAACTGTGTTTACAAATCACCAATGAGCTACAGTTGTATTCTAAATACGAAAGGAACATTAATGTAGTGGCCATTTATGGTGGCGCCAGTATTACAGAACAGGCAAGGCAAATAAAACGCGGCGCACAGATTATTGTGGCCACACCTGGAAGAATGAAGGATATGATCAACCGCCGATTGGTAGATATTTCTAAAATCGATTATTGTATTCTTGATGAGGCCGATGAGATGTTGAACATGGGCTTTTTTGAAGATATAAAGGATATTCTTTCCAACACACCTAATGAAAAATCTACTTGGTTATTTTCGGCAACAATGCCCAAAGAGGTATCTGTCATCGCTAAAAAATTTATGCATAACCCTAAGGAAATTACTGTTGGGGCTAAAAATGCAGGTACGTCCACAGTTCAACACGAATATTATGTAGTAGGTGGTAGAGACCGTTATCCGGCCTTGAAAAGGCTTGCAGATACCAATCCTGATATATTTTCCGTGATTTTTTGTAGAACAAAGCGTGATACACAAAGAGTAGCGGAAAAATTAGTTGAAGATGGTTATAACGCCGGTGCATTGCATGGCGATTTGAGTCAAAACCAGCGCGATTTAGTTATGAACTCTTTTCGTAAGAAGCAGATTCAAATGTTGGTGGCAACCGATGTTGCGGCACGTGGAATTGACGTCGACGATATTACACATGTAATCAACTATCAATTACCGGATGAAATTGAAACGTACACCCATCGTAGTGGCAGAACGGGTCGGGCTGGTAAGTCAGGGATTTCCATGGTAATAGTGACTCGTAGCGAGCTTAGAAAAATCAAATCTATAGAAAGTAAAATTCAACAAAAATTTATTTCCAAAACAATTCCTACGGGTATGGAAATTTGTGAAATCCAATTATATCATTTGGCCAACAAGATAAAGGATACAAAGGTAAATAAGGATGTGGATAGTTATCTTCCCGCTATAAATGACGTTTTACAAGGAATTGACCGTGAAGAACTTATAAAAAAGATAGTTTCGGTAGAATTTACGCGTTTCTACAATTATTACAATAAGGCAAAGGATTTGAATACCTCTGATTCTGGAGAAAGGGGAAGAAATTCAGACAGGCAGAATAGAGGCGAGATACCTACTTCAGGTTCGGTTCGTTATTTTGTAAATGTCGGTGAAAAGGATGGTTATGATTGGATGTCGTTAAAAGATTTCATTCGTGATACGGTAGGTTTAGGTCAAGACGATGTTTTTAAAGTTGATGTTAAGGACAGTTTTTCGTTCTTTAACACCGATGCGGAGGCTACGGAAAAAATTCTTTCAACTTTTACTGAGTTTAAGGTAGATGGCCGTTTTGTAAACGTTGAAGTATCCAAAAATCCCGGCGGCGGTGGCGGTAGACGCCGAAGCGGTGGTAATTCTAGGGATAAAGGGAAACGCAGAGGAGATCGTGATATAAATAAGAACGACGATAGAAATCGTAGCAAAGGAAGAGCGAGAAGAAAC
>JBARUM010000835.1:0-2015 GCA_049645725.1 Maribacter sp. | reverse complement strand
ACTCTACCCTGTACACCCATTTCCTGAGCAATTTCAGGGTAACGGAAGTTTTTGCTGATATGTTTCTGAATCATAGAATTGAAACAGGCTCTTTTATCACTTTCATTTTCACAGCCTGGAAAAACAGGTACATTTTCAATTACGGCAAATGGTACGTCAACGTCTTCTTCCATTTCATCTACGACAACATCATCAACCTCTACGATTTCTTCTTCTTGACTTGTTTCAGTTGATTCGATTACCGTTTCCTCAACTTCTTCCTCATCTTCAACAACCTCAATTATTTCAGGTGCTGCAGGCGGCGGTGGAGGCGGGGGCGTTTTAATCTGCTCCGTCATAGGAACTTCCTCGTCCAACAAATCATCGACATTCATAGAAATGTCATATTCGTTACTTTTATCGTACGTTTTCCACTCAAACGCAACAAAAGTTAAAAGCATAACAGCAAATAAGCCAAAAACAAAATACAGGCTGCTGTTCTTAGTTAAGTCCGCTTTTGGATTCTTTTTAGGTTCCATATCAATTCAATTTAGTGTTTGCTAATTTAACTAATAAATTCATAAAAATGCAATTAATGTTTCCATTTTAACGACCATTTACCAGAAAACAAAGTTCTGACGACGTACATTCCTACTAATGCCCCCAAGGTATTTGCCAGTGCGTCAAAAATATCACCTTCCCTATTTTCGGTTGCTGTATGCTGTACCACTTCAATTATTATGCCATACACCACTGCGAAAAGAACCATATAAATCATCACTTTTGATAGCTTTACAGGTTTTTTAGCATACTCCCTAATTGCCCATATTCCTGAAATCACCATTACAAAATAAAAGGTGAAATGAACAACCTTATCAAAGTTTGGGATATCTATTAGAGAATCCTCCTCTTCTAATTCAAAAGAAAATAAGCTAGCAAATGTTACGAACACTAGCCAGCTTACAAAAAGAATTCTAAACAGATTTTTCTTAAGCACCAATCAACTCCTTATAATCTACATCACTCAACAAATCATTTATCTCATCGTTATTGCTGAACTTTACTTTAACCATCCATCCTTCTCCATAAGGGTCCGAATTTACCTTTTCTGGCTCATCTTCCAACGCTTCGTTAAATTCAACTATTTCACCTGTTAATGGAAGAAACAAATCAGAAACAGTCTTAACAGCCTCCACTGTTCCAAAAACAGCTTCCCTATCCAAGGTTTCATCCAAAGTATCCACTTCTACATAAACAATATCACCTAATTCTCCCTGGGCAAAATCTGTAATACCAATAGTGGCTATATCACCTTCTATTTTAATCCATTCGTGGTCTTTGGTATATTTTAAATCTGATGGTATATTCATTACATATGTTTTGATGTCGAACAAAAGTAAATCATTCTAGGAAGGTATTCAAACTTTTAAATTAGAATACAAACTCATGTTCAAGTTCAAGTTCAATTGACAAATTCACAGGTAAATTAGAACTTAAAGGAAGATATAAACGCAGTATGGATACTTGAGGTGTACTATTGTTGCCAGACAATACCAAGTTTTTTGTTAACCATGAATCCTAAAGTCGGCCATGCTTAAAAATTAATGCTAGACGTCCGATTTTTATTTCAGTTTGAACTTGATACTTGAACTTGGTTGCTAGTTCCCAAAATTGTAGCGGAGCGTAAACCCGGCATTGACCGTTGTTTGAGGAAAGGCAGTAGATACGGCGAACTGTGAAAAAGAATGATCATAAAAGAACAATGCATTCAGCTGTTTGCTAAGTGCATAATCCGCCGTAAATTTTATGGACAATATATTTTGACCGGAAGTAATTTGATTATTATCAATATCCAGATTTCTAATAATCGTTATATTGTCCCTTAGGGTAACATCTCCCTTAAGGTTTAGGTCACCTTTGAGTCTTGTTTTGTTACCCCCTATATTAGTAACCAATTTTACATCTTTAATGCGATAGCCTAATCCTACGGTATATTCCTTACCGTTAATTTCTGTCATTAAATTATTGTCAAAACT
>JBARUM010000834.1:0-10251 GCA_049645725.1 Maribacter sp. | reverse complement strand
AGGATATTTTTACGCTCAGGAACGGGGTTTTATTTCCAACGGAAAAATACGGATTAGGTGTTTAGACTTAATGCACAGCATCATCCATCGATTTCCTCAATTAGATTGGCTACTAAGGCCGTCCACCCTGTTTGATGGGACGCTCCTAAACCGCGTCCGTTTTCCCCATGAAAATATTCATAGAATAGAATATAATCCTTGAATGCCGGATTTTGATAATATTTTTCATATTGTCCGTTTACAGGCCTGTTGCCTTTAGCATCTTTTTCAAATAACTTGATAAGGCGCTTGCTAAGTTCAACACTTACTTCCTCCAAGTTCAATTTATTTTTGCTTCCCGTAGGATATTCCACTAAAAGTTCTTGTTCGTAATATTGATGGAATTCGCGCAATGATTTTATAAACAGATAGTTCATCGGCATCCACACTGGTCCACGCCAATTGGAGTTTCCGCCAAAAAGTGAAACCGTAGATTCTGCAGGTTCATAGTTAATAGAATAATCTACTCCTTGAATATTGATGTTATAAGGTTTTTCATGAATTTTAGACAAGGAACGTATTCCGTAAGGACTCAAAAATTCCTTTTCGTCCAAAAGGCTTTTCACTAAGTATTGTACCCTATCCTTAGGCACTAAGGACAACAAAAGATCTCGGTCCTCGGAGAATTCCTGTATCACTACATATTTTAGGTTTTCCATCCTGTACTTTCGGAACCAGAGTAAACTGGCCTTAAATTTAGGAAACCTATCCAAAGTGCTTTTTCTTAAATTTAGTACGCCAGCTATGGCGAGCATTCCCGCAATGGACCGTATCTTTATTGTGGTGGATTGGCCATTTGGGAGTGTTAATCGATCATAGAAAAATCCTTCTGTATCGTCCCAAGTGTTTGCTTTTCCGGAATCTTGCTTATTTAATGCTTCAGCGATAAAGATAAAATGGCCCAGGAATTTTGTCGCCATATCCTCATAAACATCATCTTCATAGGCTATTTCTAACGATATTTCCAGCATGTTTAGGCAATATAGGGCCATCCAAGCCGTGCCATCAACTTGATCTAAAATCCCGTTTCCAGGGATACCATGGCTCCTGTCAAATACTCCAATATTATCCAGGCCTAAAAAACCACCTTGAAATACATTGTTTTCGTTACGGTCCAACCGGTTTACCCACCATGTAAAGTTGAGCGCCAATTTATTGAACATTCGCTTAAGAAACTTGACATCTCCTTTCCCAGTTTTTTTTCTATCCGTTTTAAAAATCTGTAATGCAGACCATGCTTGTACCGGAGGGTTCACGTCACTGAAATTCCATTCATAAGCAGGGATTTGTCCGCTCGGTGCCATATACCACTCCTTTGTAAATAGTAAGAGTTGCTCCTTGGCAAACTCTGGGTCTATCAGGGCGAATGATGCACAATGAAACGCGGAATCCCAAGCCGCATACCATGGATATTCCCAAGAGTCCGGCATTGATAGGACATCATGGTTCCTTAGGGTTTTCCATCCACTGTTTCTTCCATGAAGGCGTTCTTGTGGAGGTTGGGAATTTTTAGAATCCCCTTCCAACCATTTTTCTACTTCATAATTGTAATATTGCTTTGTCCATAAAAGTCCCGCGAAAGCCTGTTTAAGTATGGCTTTCTTTTCATCACTGGCATGGGGAGCCAAATCGGCATAAAATGATTTACACTCTTCTTGTCTTTTAACAAAAATGGTATCGAAACTCTTATCGAAAGGATTTTTCATTGTTTTTTCAGACAAACGAAGTTTTATAGAAACTGAAGCTCCACCCTCAAGATTCCTTATGTACAACGGCGCAAATTTTGTACCTTCTTTCTTTTTGGTAGCTACCTTGTAATCATTGTTAAAAACGGCTATATGAAAAATATCCTTTTTATAAGGGTGGGCATTTTTTTGGGAATAAACCGACTGCCTATTTGTTTCATTTTCTGTGAAAAGATGTTTGTCCGCTTCTTCGAAATAAAGTTGGTATTCGCCAACATAAGGATGGTTGACACTTACATAGGATTTCTTGTTTTGAGTCCGTTTTTTTATTAAGGGCTTTTTGGACATTTCCTTAAACGTCCAATGATTACGCATGGTTAAGGTCGGAAGTATATGAATTGGTGCCGGCTTGGAGTTTCTATTGGTTATGGTGATTTTAATCAACATATCCTTTTCATCGGCCTTCGCATATTCTGTAAAAACATCAAAATATTCATTTTTGTCGAACAAGCCTGTGTCCAACAGCTCATATTCCAGTTCATTACGTCCCCTTTTTTGGTTCTCTGCAACTAGTTGGTCGTAAGGAAATTGGTTTTGCGGGTATTTATACAGATGTTTCATGTAGGAATGGCTGGGTGTGTTCTCCAAGTAATAATAGAGTTCCTTCACATCTTCACCGTGATTGCCCTGAGGTCCTGTCAACCCGAACAAACGTTCTTTAAGGATACGATCTTTACCGTTCCAAAGTCCTATTCCAAAACAGATATTGCAATACCGGTCAGAAATTCCGGCAATACCGTCCTCTCCCCATCGGTATACCCTACTACGAGCATGTTCGTGTGGAAAGTAATTCCATGCGTCACCATAAGCACTATAGTCCTCACGTACCGTTCCCCATTGTCGCTCACTTAGGTAAGGTCCCCATTTTAACCAATCTTTCTTTTCGGATTTTTGTTCTTGAAGCCTTTTTTCTTCTTGGTTTTTCATAGCAAATGATTAAGGTAAAATGACTTTAAATAAGATAATAGTTTTAACCCGTGCAGTAAAGTAGTTTTTAAATTATACTGCCTTCTGAACCACTTCAAAAACACGGTTGGCATCGCACTTAATGGTTTTGGAGGGATATTTTAAAATTAAGGCATAATCGTGCGTGGCCATAAGAATGGTGCGCCCCGATTTATTTATTTCCTGCAATACTTTCATGACTTCAACACTCGTCTGCGGGTCTAGATTACCTGTGGGTTCGTCGGCCAGAATAAGTTCAGGGTTGTTCAGTAGGGCTCTTGCAATGGCAATTCTTTGTTGTTCGCCTCCGGAGAGTTCATGAGGAAACTTAAAGCCTTTGGTCTTCATTCCTACTTTTTCTAACACTTCAAGTACTTGGGCATCCATTTTGGCTTGGTCTTTCCAGCCCGTAGCTTTTAATACGAAAAGCATATTTTGATTAATGTTCCGGTCCGGAAGTAATTTAAAATCCTGAAAAACGATACCCAACTTTCTTCTGAGGAACGGAATGTCGTTTTCCTTTAAGGTCTTCAGATTAAAATCCACTATTTTACCTTCACCTTTCCGTAATGGCAAATCCCCGTAGAGCGTTTTCATAAAGCTACTCTTACCACTGCCCGTCTTGCCAATAAGGTATACGAACTCACCTTTGGAAACTTGTAAGCTTACCTCGCTCAATACAAGGCTTTCTTTTTGAAAAATGGCAACATCTTTTAATTCTAAAACCGTTTCCTCCATAGTGCTAATGTTGATATAAAAGTAATAAGTTCCCAACGATATTAAAGAACCGTTTTCTAAATTCTTTTCTTTTGTATAGATAACCCACATACTTAGGAACAATATTTGCCGTTATCCTTTTTGATACTTAGGTACCATAAAATAGTCAGAGAACGCTATGCTTCAAAAAATCACCTTTCTTATTCCATTTTTTATTGGAATAACTTGGATTGCCAATGCACAGGAATCCAAAATCTACACCCACGAACAGAAAGACTTTCAAGACGCCTTAACCCTCTATAATAATGAACAATATCGGGCGGCACAGACCATATTTGAAAGGGTAAATGCAACAACTAAAGATGAGGAAACAGCAGCTAATAGTGCCTACTATGCAGCGAATGCTGCAGTAAGGTTAAACCAATCCGGTGCAGACCGAAAGATGGAGGATTTTGTCGAAAAATACCCAACATCTACCAAACGTAATTCAGCTTTCGCAGATGTTGCGGAATATTATTTTGAAACTGGTAAATATCCATATGCACTTAAATGGTACAACAAGGTAGATCAAGGTGTCCTTTCCCGTGGGGAAATGGAGAAATTTAATTTTAATTACGGGTATTCGCTCTTCTCTTCAAGAAAAACAGCCGATGCCGAAAAGTATTTAGAAAAAGTTGCCAATTCATCAGTTTACGGGTCACAAGCAAAATATTATCTAGGCTATATTTCGTATCAACAGGACGATTATGTGGAGGCGAACGAACGTTTTGACCAAATTACGGATCAAAATGTACTAGAGGAAAAATTGAGCTACTATCAAGCTGATATGAATTTTAAACTGGGCAAATTTGAGGAAGCCATAGCCTTGGCTAAAAAACAAATACCTAAATCCGACCGAAAGGAAGTATCGGAACTCAATAAGATTATTGGTGAAAGCTATTTCAATCTTAAACAATATAACAATGCCATTCCCTATTTAACGGAATATAAGGGCAAAGGCGGCAAATGGAGCAATACCGATTATTATTTGTTGGGCTACTGCTACTATAAACAAGAGGATTACGAGAACGCCATTCAACAATTTAATAAAATTATAGGGGGTACTAACAGCGTTTCTCAAAATGCTTATTATCATTTGGCAGAATGCTATTTAAAACTAGACAAGAAACAAGAGGCCCTTAATGCCTTTAGAAACGCCTCCCAAATGGAGTTCACACCTGAAATTCAGAAAGATGCTTTACTAAACTATGCCCGGTTGAGTTATGAAGTAGGTAATGCTTACGAACCAGTACCACAAGTGATTACGAATTATTTGGATACGTATCCAAATGATGAGCATCAAGAAGAAATGCAGAATTTGTTGGTAGATTCATTTATTACCTCTAAAAATTTTGCAGGTGCCATGGAACTTCTAGAAAAAAACAAGAACTACGCTAGTAAGGAAACTTATCAAAAAGTTGCTTATTACAGGGGTATCGAACTTTTCATCGAGGGAGATTACGATGGTGCTTCTGAAAATTTAGAAAAATCCTTACGTAATGTGGCCGATACTTTGTTTGAGGCCCGTGCCAGTTATTGGAAGGCCGAAGCGGATTATCTTTTGAACCGTTTTGATGATGCCGTTGCCGGATTCATTTCTTTTAAACAAAATCCAAATGCAAATAGAACCGTTGAGGCAAAGGATGCGGATTACAACCTTGCATACTCTTATTTCAAACAAAAGGATTATGGTAATGCCATCACCTATTTTAATGCTTTTACGAATTCTGGAAATAATGAGGTTGAAAAGTTGAACGATGCTTACTTACGACTAGGGGATAGCTATTTTGCAACAAGTAAATACTGGCCGGCTATAGAAACATATAATAAGGCCTTAGCGTTGACAGGTCCAGAAAAAGATTATGCTTCTTACCAAAAGGCCATGAGTTATGGTTTTGTTGGAAGAGGTGAAACTAAAATAGAAAATCTGGAAGATTTTGTTGCTCAATATTCAAGGTCAAGTTTTAAGGATGACGCTCTTTTTGAATTGGGTAATTCTTATGTCTCCGAAGGAAAAGAAAGTCAAGGCTTACAGGCTTATGACCGACTCATAAGCGAATATGGAAGCAGTTCCTTGGTTCCACAAGCCTTAATGCGCCAAGGTTTGATACATTATAACGGAAATAGAAATGAGGCTGCTTTGACCAAGTTCAAGACCGTTGTCCAGGATTTTCCTAAAACACAAGAAGCGGTTCAAGCTGTTGCCACTGCAAAATTGGTCTACGTAGATTTAGGACGCGTTAACGAATATGCAGAATGGGTACGGGATTTAGATTTTGTGGAGGTTACGGATACGGAATTGGACAACGCAAGTTTTGAATCTGCACAAAAGCAGGATAGGGAAGGTGATAAGGATGCAGCAATACGAGGATATAAAAGTTACGTGCAGCAGTTTCCTAATGGATTGCATGCCGTTGACGCCAACTTTAATTTAGCCCAATTGTATTTTGGGAAAGGTAGTAAAGAGGAGGCATTACCGTACTACAAATACGTAGCCGACAGAAGCACAAGTGAGTATGCAGAACAAGCCTTAACCAGAGTTTGCGAGGTGTACATAGGAAAGCAAGATTATGAAACGGCCTTGCCCTACCTGTTAAAATTAGAAAATCAAGCGAATATTCAGCAGAACAGGACCTTCGCACAATCTAATTTGATGAAAGGATATTATGGACAGCGTAATTATTCAAAAACCTTGGAATATGCAGATAAGGTTTTGGCAACACCCAGTATTGACGACCGTATTAAGAGTGACGCTCAAATCATGATTGCACGCTCTGCCATTGCCACAAATGATGAGGTTAAAGCACAGTCTGCTTATGAAGAGGTTTTGAAAATCGCTTCGGGTGCCACGGCAGCAGAGGCCCTTTATTATGATGCCTATTTTAAAAATAAGGATGGTGATTTTGAATCCTCAAATATTTCGGTTCAGAAGTTGGCAAAAGACTATGCGACTTATAAAGAATGGGGAGGCAAAGGGCTGGTCTTGATGGCAAAGAATTTTTATGCCTTGGGAGACGCTTATCAAGCCACCTATATTTTGGATAGCGTTATCTCCAACTTTAGTCAATATCCAGAAATAGTTGCGGATGCAAAAGGGGAATTGGCCATTATCAAATCCAAGGAGGCACGAAGTAATTCCTCAGTTAATCCAAATCAAAATTAATGTACACTAGTAAAAGAACACATATGTACAAAAGTATAAAATTAGGGATAGGCTTATTGTTCTTGGTAGGACAGTTCTCCTTTGCCCAAGAGGAAACCGATGATTTGGGAACGGAGACCGTTACCGTAACCAAAGCCTATACGCCGACGGTTTCGGATGCCTTCAAAATTAAATCGGTGCCCAACCTAAACGACTCTATAGTACTACAAAAAAAGAAAATTACGTACAGTATTTTTTCGGTTCCTGTTGCCTCTACATTTACGCCTAATAAAGGAACGGCATCAAGGGTAGAGAAAACACCACCTCCCTTACTTTTTAATTCCTATGCCTCCGCGGGTGGCGGAAATCCCGCGAACATAATGGCTCAGTTTTATACCAGTCATGAAATTGATAGAGATTCGGATTACACCTTGGGTCTAGATCATAATTCTTCTAGGGGAGATATAGATGGTGTTCAATTGGACAATATCTTTTCCAACTCGGAACTGGTTGGGGCATTTAAAAAAAGGGACCGTGATTTAAATTGGGGAGCGGATATTGGGTTCCAACATCAGTTATACAACTGGTATGGTCTTCCGGAAGGTGTTTATGATGAGGCCACCGTAAACGGAATTGAGGAGCGACAAAATTATTTTATGGCAGAAGCCGGCGCTCATATAAATGTGGACGACTCTTTCTTTAAACGGGTAGATTTAAAATACCGTAGGTTCTGGGATGCAGTAAAGTCTGGTGAAAATAGGGCCATTTTTAATACTGCGTTTGAATTTCCTTTAAATGAAGAAGCTTTTGGCATTAAAGCTAAAGTAGATTATTTGGGTGGTAGTTTTGAAAATGCCAATGTGAATAGTGCTACTAATGATCAAGGAATCAATTATGGAAATCTGCAAGTAGGAATCAGTCCTAGGTTGATTATGTTGCGTGATGACCTTTCACTTAATTTGGGGGTAAATTTCGTGTACGGGATGGATCTGGAGAATAGTGAAAGTAATTTCTACATTTATCCTGCAGTAACCGCTTCTTATAGACTGCTTGAGGAAACTGTTATCGCATATGGCGGGATAGAAGGGGAACTACGCCAAAATTCATATTATGATTTTGTAGAGGAAAACTCATTTGTTTCACCTACACTGACAATTGCTCCAACGGATAGCCAGTATAATGCTTACATTGGTCTAAAAGGGCAACTATTGCCAAATTTAAGCTACAATATTAAAGGTTCGTACACTGCGGAGAATAATAGTCCGTTGTTCAAACTTAATCCTCAGAACAACTTCAGGAACGATGAAAATGGATATTACTTTGGTAATTCTTTTGAAGTTTTTTACGATGATATAAAAACCATAGGAATTTTTGGTGAGCTGAATGTAGATGTGAATCGGAACTTCACCTTAGGTATAAATGCCGAGGTTTATGATTACAGCACAGAAACGGATAATCCTGCTTGGAACCTACCTAATTTAACCGGTTCCTTGTTTATGGATTATCAGATTGGAAAAAAATGGTTCGCGGGCGCCAATTTGTTCTTTGTTGGTGAACGCGAGGATTTCTCTACTGTTGTAGTAGAAAATGTGGCGCAATCAGAATTTCCGGCAACCCTTATCACTTTAGATAGTTATTTTGATGCGAATGCACATATTGGTCATCGTCTTAACGATCAGTTTTCCATATTTGTAAAAGCGGCTAACATTGCTAATAACAACTACCAACGTTGGGCTAATTATCCCGTGCAGGGACTTCAAGTTTTAGGCGGTGCTACCTATAAGTTTGATTTTTAAAAGGAATACTCGTTTAAAAGGTGCAAATGCACCGAACATCGAGGACATGCCTTAAAAGTTTATATTTTTTCTAACTTGGATAGAATTAGAAAAACTTTTCATGCGTTGGTTTTATTCTATATGGATTTTTACTTTCCTATTCAGTAGGTTCGTCAATTCACAAAATTTTGTCCAGAACCCAAGTTTTGAAACGTTTTTAAATTGCCCGGTCACTTTAGGAAACCTTAATGATGATGTAAAAGACTGGGTAACTCCCACTAACGGTTCTACCGATTATTTTAATGGTTGCAGCCAAGCTATGGGGACTCCAAAAAACTTCAATGGAGAACAACCTGCAGATTTTGGGGTGGGTTACGCCGGTCTCTATTTTTATGCACCTGAGGATTATAGAGAATATATTCAGGCCAAGCTAACCGGTACTTTGAAAAAAGATGAACTTTATAAATTGTCCTTTTATGTAAGTCTTGCGGAGCGGTCAGATTTTGCCATTAAAGAGTTTGGTATTCAATTTTCCCAAAACCCTGTTCAGGTTGATACGAGAAAAGTTCTTTCAAGAATGCATCTCTCCAAAGTTTCTGGAGATGTTTCCAATTATTTTGAAATACGTTATTCCGATTTTTATTCGGATAAAAAAGACTGGGTTTTAGTGGAGAAAGAATTTGTAGCCAAAGGCACGGAAAATTATATGATTATTGGAAATTTCAAGAATAACAATAGAACTCAGAAGTTCAAGACCAAAAGAAATAGTACCCATGGTTCCTATTATTACTTGGATATGGTTTCTGTAGCATCAACAAAGAATAGTACTCAGGAGATAAAAAATATTGAAGTTCTTACTGGACCTAAGGACTCATTTGAAGTTGATAAAATAAATGTGTTTAAAAACGTGCTCTTTGCTTTTGATGCCTATGAATTACTCCCCAGTGCCGAAACGGAATTGAAGCAAATTGAAACATATTTGTCACAAAACTTGAATCTTAAAATTAAGATATTAGGACATACTGATACGCTTGGTTCGGATACTTATAATAAAATTCTGTCAGAAAATAGGGCGAGAGCCGTTAGTCAATACTTTATTGATAAAAATATAGCACCAAACAGGATTTCATACAAAGGTTATGGAAGCACCAGACCTATTTCTACGAACAACACAAAGGAGGGTAGGGGTGCTAATAGGCGTGTTGAGTTTGTAATTACAAATTAAGTTCCCATCAATAATCCGAATATTCGGTGGGATATAGGAGGAAGGAATCCAATTTGTTCATATTGTTTTGATATTTTTCCATCGCTTTAAGTTCCTTCCATGCAGAAGAATCCACAAAATCTTTCCATAGCGCATTGCGTTTTTCCATATTAGGAAAAGTAGTCATATACATAAGGTTAGGCATACGGTCTCCTGAAATTACTTCGGCATAGAACACGGCATTGAACCCTAAATTTTCAAAAAGTGTTACTTCTCCCCCTTCATTGAACATGGCTACCTTGTTCTTGTAAGTAGCTTCCGTGGGAGATTCATAACTCCTAAGTTCATATACACGTTCGGCCCTAGGTCCTTCAATACTTGTAGGTTTCATTTTTGGCATATCCGGAAACGCTCTAAGTAAAACGGAGTTAATACGCTCGTAGGGCGGGTCATCGTATTTGGCAGTTATATAAGCTGCACCTTCACTTAAATGTGTTTTATCCACTGCCAGCATGGCTTCTACCCTTTCAAATTCCGCAAGGGAGGTAAAAGGAATCAACACATAAATTTTATCACTCATTTTAAACTTATCGGGACGCACTTTAAAGACCCCTATATTTTTTATACCCATTCTTTTGAGCGCAG
>JBARUM010000833.1:0-2213 GCA_049645725.1 Maribacter sp. | reverse complement strand
CGTCAGGAGCGGTCAAAAAAGTTTCAAGTACATACTGTCATGAAAACCAATGTTGCTATTATGAAGCTTTTTCCAGGACTCAATAAGAACGTTTTAAACAGTATTTTAAAAACTACAGGTTTAAAAGTGGTCATATTGGAAACCTACGGTTCAGGAAACGCTCCAACCTCAGATTGGTTTTTAGCAGGATTAAAAGAAGCTATTAAAAATGGAATACATATAATTAATGTAACACAATGTTCTGGCGGTAGTGTTTCTATGGGTCAATATGATACCAGTACGCAGCTTAAAGAACTCCAAGTTATTAGTGGTAAGGATATTACCACGGAAGCCGCGGTCACCAAGGCAATGTATATGTTAGGTGCTGAAATACCTCATAAGCTATTCAAAACTATTTTTGAGACTTCGTTACGTGGAGAAATGCAGTAAAATTAATCTGATTAATTTCTTTAACTAGTATTTTTTTTGTTATTTGCCCAACCTTAAAAAGGCTAAATTAGAGAGGTGGCCGAGTGGTCGAAGGCGCACGCCTGGAAAGTGTGTATACCCCAAAAGGGTATCGAGGGTTCGAATCCCTTCCTCTCTGCAAGAGTATTTAAACGTTATAAAAAACGTTGAAGTTATCTTCAACAATTTTATAGCTTCTAAATCTGAGCTACAAAAATAGGAGCTAAGAAAGCTTTTGATTACTATTGTTATGGTATTAGGAACAACAAAGTTAATTCCTTGCCATATGCAATGAAGTTTTACTTTTTTTATATTGTTTTTTTTTTATCTTTAACCCTATTAACTAACTAATTTAAGTTTGAAAAAAATGAAAAAATTATTTCCAAGCCTAGCTGTAGCTGGGGCGTTTGTAGCAGGTACAAATATGGTAAGTGCAAAAGTAGCGGCAGTAGCTTTGCTAGTGCAAGATGCAGCTCCTGAAGCCGAGAAAGGATTTACGCAAGTCTTGAAAGAAATGTTTATAACTGGTGGTGCCGGCTTTATGGGTATTGTTCTGTTATGTTTGATTCTTGGTTTGGCCGTTGCTATTGAGAGAATCATATATCTGAACATGGCTAGTACTAATAGTTCAAAATTAAAACAACAAGTTGAAGATGCCTTGGCATCTGGTGGTGTTGAAGCCGCTAAAGAGGTTTGTAGAAACACCAAAGGCCCTGTTGCATCAATATATTATCAAGGATTGGACAGAGCTGGTGAGAGCGTTGAGTCTGCTGAAAAAGCAGTTGTTGCTTACGGTGGTGTTCAAATGGGACAATTGGAGAAAAATGTTTCTTGGTTGTCATTGTTTATAGCTATTGCGCCAATGCTTGGTTTCATGGGTACGGTAATTGGTATGATTCAGGCCTTCCAAAAGATTGCGGCGGTTGGTAACTTAAGTGCATCTCTTATTGCAGGTGATATACAAGTGGCATTATTAACGACAGTATTTGGTCTAATTACGGCGATTATACTTCAGATTTTCTACAATTATATCATTGCAAAAATTGATAGTATCGTTAATGATATGGAAGACTCTTCCATTACTTTAATAGATATGTTGGTAGATCACAAAAAATAAGTAACACCTTTTAATACCAAAAAATTATGCAGAAAATTATAAAAATAGCATTAATTGTAATAGGTGTGATTAGCGCCGTGTTGTGGTATTTGTTACCTAGTTCCGACATGCCTGCGGCGGAAGCTGCTCAGAGCGGAGCAATGAACGCAATGTTTATCATAACATACCTACTACTAGGAATTGCGGTGGTTGTAAGTTTGATTTTCACACTCAAGGCTTTATTCTCTAATCCACAAGGTTTAAAGAAAACTTTGTTTGTTGTTGGAGGGTTTTTACTGGTAGTGGTAATTTCTTATGTATTGGCAAGTGGAACGGATGTAGCTCCGGAATTTTTGGCTATGTCAGACGAAAGTACTGTTAAGAAAATCGGTATGGGATTAAACGTTTTCTTTATCCTTACCATTATAGCCGTTGCATCTCTTGTTATACCAGCGATTAAAAATATGTTCAGTAAATAAAAAAATAGATAATTATGGCTAGAAGAGCAGGAGCACCAGAAGTGAGCGCGGGTTCCATGGCGGATATAGCTTTCCTACTGCTGATTTTTTTCTTGGTAACTACTACCATAGAGACAGATGCAGGTTTGGATCGAATGTTACCACCTTGGGAGCCGCCAACAGAGGATCCACCAATTATCAAACAAAAGAAT
>JBARUM010000832.1:0-2828 GCA_049645725.1 Maribacter sp. | reverse complement strand
CTATAAGGCTGCAGCCAATAATCAAAAAAATTATTCTTTATAGCCTCGTACGCGTATTCTTTCGTTTTTGAAATACCGATAATGATTGGTAACCTGTTCACGTATTGGTGTAGCTCCATTACCATTTGAAAAAGACTAGCGGCCTGTTCGTTTAGATTTATGAAAACAATATCCGGTGAGTGCTTTAGAATAGTATTAATTCCATCTGAGGCGGTCTTGGCAAGACTTATACAATTAAAGTCACCATATTCTTCTAAAAATGCACGTAATTGCAAATTAGAAACGGCATCCGAATCTATTATGGTATAGGAGTATTCCAAAATTATAGCGTTCTACAGCAAGTTACAAATAGGTATTAGAAACGTTTCCTAGGAAAACCTTATAAAAATGGAGGTTTTTGTTATAAAACACTTTAAAACAGGCTAATTGAAAGAAAAGTCTTTCAAAAAACTTTAGATGTCATTTATCTAATCTATAGGAATTGCTTGATAGGCACCTAAATCGGGATTAGCCGTCCTGTCTATGCCTAATACATCCAAAGGAACTAAGGTTGAAATATTGATGTCTCCCATGTTAAGGGCTTCAGAGTCTAACCCAATTCGGAAATTGTTTTCAATTGGGAAAAAAAAATCTGGAGCGCCATTTAAAACCAATCCATTATAATTGGAAGTGGAACTAAAATCATACAATGCATCTGTTGTGAATTGATCTCTTGTATCATCAAACTTTAGGATGCAGTTCATGAAATTGTAGTTTAAAGTATTTTGCCCATTCGACAGTAGCAAAAGTTCCAGTGGGTTATTGCCGTCAATTATGCAATTCTGAAAATCGGCCCTTAGTAAATCGTTCGGCGCATCCTTATCCATTGGGTCATAATTAGAAAGGACCAAAGCTGAGGTATTTCTGAAACTCTTATTCCAGTAGTTGGCAATGGTACTATGAATAAAGGAATAATTACCTCCTAACTGGCAGTATAGGGATGAGATTCCTGCACCGCCCAGAACTAGATTTTGCGCTTCAATAAAAGAGGTTTTTGACAGCAGATTATAACTGGAATTGTTATAGATCTGGCTATTCTTTATAGTTAGCGTTGGCGAGTCTAATATACCATCACCTTCCACAAACAAACCAATGGCACCATTTTTAATTGTTAAATATTCTATGTTGCTAGCTTGACTGCCTTTTGCAAGCCAAATTGCACCCCACTGTCCGGGCGTATCTGAAAATGCCGGTTCCAAACGGTCTCCTTCAAAAATCACTTCACCCTCCAATAGCTCTTGGTCCTCACTGAGTGAACCATTAACTGTTAGCTTGCCACCACTTTGGATCAAAATACCGGAGTCCTGATGAAAATGGACTCTTGCTCCCGAATTTATAACCAATTCTTTACCTTCCGGGACGACTCCGTAGCCATAAATTACATATGGCTTTTCTTTAGTGAAATTCAATTCGTCATCATTCAGAACAAAACCTTGAACATTTAGTTCGTTCCCTTCAATATCCGTACTAAAAACAATGGTTTCCTTACTCCCGTCCGGGTTTGTGGCTGGATAAAGAAACGTAGCATCCTGCACCAAAGTTACCAATGTCACATTCTGTTGATTATCACCAGAATCAAAGTTAATTACATCGGTATATAAAAGAGAGGCTTCCGAATTGGATTGAAAGTCAACCGTCGTTTCTACAAAAATGAACAAGCTATCCTGACCGTTAAGTGGAACATCCGTAAAAGATTTACCTGCAGAACCATCAACATTTAACCTATAATTACTGCTATTTCCATTATTTAAACTTATGGATGGTATGACAAAATCTTCTTTTGTTCTGTTATATACCTTTAGCGTATAAGTACTACTGCCTATTGAGCTGAAAACGGTATCTAAAAAAACAGTATCCTTGGAGAAAGATAAATTCCCATTGCTATTGGCGTATTCAAAATCCTTACGACAAGAACCACTAAGAATTAGTAGACAGACTGTAACAAATATAATGACTGTTTTACTTAACACTTGTATTGATCTTTAATCGGCCTGATCAGTAGAATAACACTTTAATATCCTCGGCTATCCTAACAGGTCTTTGTGTATTCTTATCTATCAAGCACCATTCAGTACTTGAACGCAATATTAGCTTATTTGTTTTACCGTGAAACATCTCTACAATTCTAGTACATTTAGCGCCTACACTATCTTTTATGTAAGTGTTAAGATTTATTTTATCTTTTAAAAGTGCCGAAGACTTGTACTCTATATAATGTGTCATTACTACCCAAATAAACCGTTCTTGAGTTTCTATTGGAGCTACTTTTTGCCAATGTTCTTTTGAGATATCCTGTATCCACTGCACATACCTTACGTTATTTACATGGTCTAGGTCATCTAAATCTTTATCGGTTACAACTAATTCTTTTGAGTAACGGGACATTTATTTTTTTTGGATTTGTACTTCAAAAAGTTTGTCCCAGTTCTTTCCTGTTACGAAAAAGGTTTTTCTTTCAGGATGGTATGCAATACCGTTTAAAACATTATTAGAATCCCATTTTTCACCTTTGGTCACTTTATCACTTAAACCTCCAAAATTAATAACACCTTCAATAGCACCACTTTTACTATCAATAATCATTACACTGGGTTTTAGGTAGACGTTCGCATAAATTTTGCCATCAACATATTCCAGTTCATTTGCTTTATTAAATATTGAAGAATTTGTAACTGTTTCTATATAGTTTTCCTCTAAAAGTGTTTCCGGGTCTAAAATCCATATTTTTTCTGTTCCATCGCTCTTAAAAATTTTCTCCCCGTCATTTGTAAGCCCCCAACCTTCACGGC
>JBARUM010000831.1:0-7875 GCA_049645725.1 Maribacter sp. | reverse complement strand
GCCCTATGGATGCAACATTGATCAATACTTTTTCTGCATATTCCGGAGCGGTGGACCAAAGAGGATTAGGTGCGGTAGAGGCCGCCAAATATGGAGCAATAGGGGTTATCGTGCGTTCCATGAATCTTCGCTTGGATGATTATCCTCATACAGGAGGCATGGGATATGGAGATTTGCCAAAAGAAGAATGGATACCGGCCGCGGCGATCAGCACGAATGCTGCAGATTTGCTTAGCGCTGCGCTGAAGTTAAACCCAGAAATTAAATTCTATTTTAAACAGAATTGTAAGCAGTTTGCAGATGTGGAATCTTACAATGTAATTGGCGAGATTAAAGGGACTGACTATCCGAATGAAATTATCGTTGTCGGTGGACATCTAGATTCTTGGGATTTAGGTGATGGCTCGCACGATGATGGCGCGGGATGTGTTCAAAGTATGGAAGTCCTGCGATTACTGAATAAAATAGGATATAAGCCAAAGCGCACAATACGGGTCGTATTGTTCATGAATGAGGAAAATGGACTTCGTGGAGGAACTAAATATGCCGAGGTTGCTAAAGAAAAAAAGGAAAACCACATATTTGCTCTAGAAAGTGATTCAGGCGGATTTACACCAAGGGGCTTTTCTTTTGATTGTTCCGATGCTGATATGAAGCAGATAAAGGGGTGGCAGAAACTTTTTGAGCCTTATTTAATTCATATGTTCGTAAAAGGAGGTAGTGGTGCCGATATTGGGCCACTCAAGAACGATAAAATTGTTTTGGCCGGACTACGTCCAGATTCCCAGCGGTACTTTGATTACCACCATGCCGAAAACGACACCTTTGAAAATGTAAACAAAAGAGAATTGGAGCTAGGGGCGGCAACTATGGCAAGCTTAGTTTACCTTTTTGATACATATGGAACGGTGGGCACTAAATAAATTAGCGATAAGGTAAATTTGGGTCATACCCTGAGCAGTAAGGAAACTGTAAATCCTGCGGTTTATAACTAATTTCCATACCTTTGCCCCTCATTTAAAAATAGTACAATGCAAGACGGAATATACGCAAAATTCAATACCACTAAGGGTGAGATACTGGTAAAACTTACCCATGACAAAACTCCCGGAACTGTCGGTAATTTTGTTGCCTTGGCAGAAGGTAACAAAGAGAATTCAAAAAAGGCAAAAGGAGAACCTTATTATGATGGTTTAAAGTTTCATAGAGTTATTCCAGATTTCATGATTCAAGGTGGTTGTCCGTTAGGAACCGGAACAGGAGATGCTGGTTACAAGTTTGATGATGAGTTTCATCCAGATCTAAAACATAATGAACCTGGTGTACTGTCCATGGCAAATTCTGGACCTGGAACAAATGGGAGTCAATTTTTTATAACACATGTTCCAACACCATGGTTGGACAATAAACATACAGTTTTTGGTCATGTAACTTCTGGTCAGGAAGTGGTTGATGCCATTGCCCAGGGAGATAAAATAGATTCGCTAGAAATAGTTAAAGTAGGTGAGGAAGTTAAGACTTGGAATGCTGAAAAAGCTTTTAAGGATTTTACATCAGCTGGCGAGGAGCGTTTAGCTGCCGCCAAGGCCGCTCAAGCGGCTGAATTGGATAAAGTTGCCGCTGGGTTTGAAGCAACAGATTCGGGCCTTAGGTATAAAATGATACAAAAAGGTAGTGGTGTTAAAGCCGAAAAGGGCAAAAAAGTTTCGGTGCATTATGAAGGTTCCTTACTTGACGGACAAGTTTTTGATTCATCCTACAAGAGAAATGTACCAATAGACTTCCAATTGGGTGTTGGACAGGTAATACCAGGTTGGGATGAAGGAATTGGATTATTGAAAGTGGGTGATAAAGCACGTTTTGTTATCCCGTCCGACTTAGCATATGGATCTGCAGGTGCTGGAGGCGTTATACCACCAGATGCTACACTTATTTTTGATGTTGAGCTTATGAAGGTTGGTTAATACGTACTTAAAACTAATACAAGACACCTTAATTCCTAGAATTAAGGTGTCTTGTATGCTTATTTGGTTCTGTTTAAGCTAAATACAAAGAGTAGCACATTTACTAAAATCAAAACAAATAAGATCACGAGAAATATTTTCATTGTATAGGCTGTGGATTCTACCAACATAACAACTTAGTAGCGTTAGACCCTACTAGAATGGAGAAGAAAGTTGAACTATTTTTTCATTTTGCTAATGCTTCCTAAAACCATGGCAACATTCACAAAAATCAATAAAAAGAGTACTATCAAAAAAGTGGTCATAGGTTAGTTAATATAATGGGGAAACTATAAATTGTTTAATCTTTAGATGACTAAAAACAAAATGGTTGCGTAAAATATTAAACAAAATTAGTAAAAAGTATATTTTCCTACAATAGTTGGATAAGGTGTACAAAAAAACCCGAACTATTGTTCGGGTTTTATACTATAAAAAAGTTAAATCGTTACCTAGTCAACAACTTTCACATTAACGGCGTTTAATCCTTTTTTACCTTGTTGTAGTTCAAATTCCACAACATCGCCTTCTCGAACTTCATCGATTAAGCCAGAAATGTGTACAAAATGATCTTCGTTCGAACCATCTTCAGTGATGAAACCATATCCTTTGGAATCATTGAAGAATTTTACTGTTCCTTTACTCATAATAGAAAAAATTATATATTAATTAATGTGCAAAGATAGTATTAAAATATTTAATTGATAGATTTTTAGTAAGTTATCTTAAGGTTAAACATTTTAATGCATATATACATCAACTTAAAGCTAAGATAATGGGTCTGGCGTCATTCTTAAATAAGGCTTTATTTCCTTAACTCCCTTGGCGAAAATATCTTTGGCATCGGTCGTAGAGATCGCTGGGCTTACCACCACATCTTGACCTTTCTCCCAATTGGCAGGCGTGGCCACTTTATGGTATGCGGTAAGCTGTAAAGAATCCACTACTCTTAGCAGTTCATGAAAATTACGTCCTGTTGAGGCAGGATAGGTAAGAATCAACTTTATGGTTTTATCTGGGGCAATAATGAATACGGATCGCACCGTTAGGTTGTTATCGGCATTAGGATGTATCATATCATACAGGTTGGAGACTTTTTTGTCCTCATCCGCAATAATAGGAAAATTTACAATGGTACTTTGGACTTCGTTGATGTCTTTTATCCATTCTGCATGGGATGCCGCGCCATCTACGCTAAGTGCCAACATTTTTACATTTCGTTTATCAAACTCCCCTTTGAATTTTGCCGCCGTACCAAGTTCTGTGGTACAAACAGGAGTAAAGTCAGCAGGATGTGAAAATAGAATTCCCCACCCATCTCCTAAATAGTCATATAAATTAATGGTTCCCATGGAACTATCTGCTGTAAAGTTCGGAGCTTTATCACCCAATCGTATTGTTGCCATTATCTTTTGTTTTTAATTGATAATTAAAGAATCCTACAAAATTAGTAGATTATTAATGAATATAATTTTTTGAAGGTTAAAGATGTATTAAAATTTTTAGGATGATATTGTTTTAATCAGTTTGAAATGATAAAGTTTGTTATTTTTAAAGCATGGAAGATTTACAGGAGTTACGATATCCTACAGGACATTTTAATTGTCCAAAGGAAATTACAAAAGAGCAGATTTCCGAATGGGTAGAAACACTAGAAACCTTACCTAAAAGATTACACAGCCTCGTTAAGAATCTTTCCGATGAACAATTAGAAACTCGTTACAGACCAGATGGTTGGACCTTGAGACAAGTTATACACCACGTTGCTGACAGTCATCACCATAGTTATACCCGTTTTAAATGGGCACTTACAGAGAAACAGCCCTTAATTAAGGCATACGAAGAAAAAGAATGGAGCAATCTATTTGATGCGCGCACTGCCCCGATTCAGCTTTCCTTGGATTATATTAAGGTTTTGCACGCAAAACTGGTATATCTATTAAAGGGGCTTTCTCCGGAGGAGATGAAAATTTTTTATATTCATCCAGATGGGAATACGAAGGTAACCGTGGCTGAAAATATTGGAAAATATGCATGGCATAGCAACCATCATTATGCGCACATAGCCAATTTGGTAAAACGAAAGGGCTGGTCTTAAAGTAGTTTGGCGATATTTCTTAAATTTTCCGGATGAGGATATACATGGGTTTTTCCGCTTCAATGGCATTCCTAAATGGAAGTTTTGTTTCACCGAATTGCTCAAAATCATTTTTAAGGTAAAAATTTAATGCCGCTCCCTTTTGCATAGTATCTAACCAGATAATTTTTTTGCCCAACTCCTTCGCTTTATGTACTATAAATTCTAGGACTTTTTTGCCTATATCCATGCCTGTATATTCTTTTAGAATATAGATTTTATCTACATACAGTGCGTTACCCTTGGTATGGCTTGCTACGCTTTTACTAAGGGTGATTTTTAAAATGCCTACTGGTAAACTTCTATAATAAATTAAAAAAAGAAGGGTATTGGCATCCAGTGCTTCTTTTTCCAGCACTACATTTGTAAAACTACTTTTTAGGTAAGGAGTGGAATCTCCTTTTGGCCAAAGATGTAGATAGTGTTCATTGTAAGCTTGTATACCTACTCTTATATAGGTATCATATTTTTCTCTGGAAAGGGATTCAAAATTTATAGTATTATCCATAGAACCCTATAGGCTTTCGCCACCTTCAGGGCCATAAAATAATACCCAAGTAGAAAAATCATCAGTAAAATTTTCAAATCTATGTTCCATTCCGGCAGGTACAAAAAGAACGTCGCCAGGTTTAAAGCGGGTGCGGCTACCGTCATTAAAGAATTCACCTGTTCCCGAGACAATAATATAAACCTCGTCCCGACTATGAGGTTGCTGTAAATCTACTTTTTCCGGTTTATAGATTTCTACGCTTAAGCTACCGTGCTCAAAAAGTGTCAAAAAGGGAGATTCAATCTTTGCTAGCTTGCCTAAAGCTTCAATACTATCAATTTTCATTCAGTAAAAATTAATGCTAATTATCGTTCGGCCCATTTTATATTACAGCCAATACTTGGTTTTTGATTCTCTTTAATTTTGGTTCCCTGTAGTAATGAATCCATCGCATTCCTTAAATCTTTGCCATCCAAGGGTAAATCGTTACCTGGGCGAGAATTATCCAATTGTCCTCTGTAGACCAATTTTAAATCTTCATCGAATAAATAAAAATCTGGTGTGCAAGCTGCATCGTAGGCAACGGCAACTTCTTGAGTTTCATCATAAAGGTAAGGAAAGGTATACCCTTCTGCCTTGGCTTTTAATTTCATGTAAACTGGACCATCTTGGGGGTAGGCAACAACATCATTGCTTGAAATGGCGATAAATCCAATTCCTTTGGACTGGTACTCTTTTGCGAGTTTTGAAACTTCTGGGTTTACGTGTATTACAAACGGACAATGATTACAAATAAACATAATAACGGTGCCTTTTTTTCCTTTTACCGCATGTAGGTTCACGGTTTTTCCGGTAACTGTATCCATTAGACTAAACTCTGGTGCCACCGTACCTAGTGCCAACATTTTACTTTCAGTTCTTGCCATCTTTCTTTTTTTGTAGTATAAATTTAAGTGTTATTCTATTGCGGATTGTAACCATAAAACATATTTTTAATCAAATATTTAGGATTGATATGCGTAGAATTAGCCAATGATTGAAACGATTACATGGAATGATTTAGAGAAATATGCATGAGAATTGGACCAATTAATACAGTAACTAGTCTTTCAGTTGTTCGGAAGCAGCATATAAATTACAAATGGATTTTGGTGAAGAAATTGAGGTTAAAAACATCGCCATAAATTACAAACCTAAATATGCAAGAAGAACTTATACGCAAACAAGTGGTTACTAACGTCAACTATCCTACAAAAGCAGATTACCAATTTTATGAGCTAATGTCTTATCTTGGGTGGCATAAACGGTAAGGGTGTAATTCTTTTACAACCCCAAACTACCTTGCCAAACGGACTGAAAATAGAATAACATTTGACAGATACTTTATTAGATACAATACACATAAATTTTGATAGTGAAGCACTATGGACGTTGAATGTTGTGCTGTCTTTTGTTATGTTCGGTGTAGCACTGGAAATTTCCCTAAAGGACTTTAAGCAGCTTTGGTTAGCTCCAAAACCTGTATTAGTTGGTGTTTTTAGTCAATTTGTGCTACTTCCGTTGGTAACTTTAATTTTAGTATTTGTCATCCAACCATATCCAAGCATTGCACTTGGTATGTTTATGGTGGCTGCTTGCCCTGGGGGCAATATCTCTAATTTTATAACCTATTTGGGGGGCGGAAATGCCGCTTTGTCTGTTTGTTTAACTGGTATCGCTACTGTACTTGCGGTTATTCTCACTCCATTGAATCTGCAGTTCTGGGGTTCCTTGTATGGTCCTAGCTCAGAACTATTGGAGGTTGTAGACATTTCACCTATAGAAATGACAAGATTGGTCTCTTTGCTCTTAGGCTTGCCTTTGGTATTGGGAATGATGGTAAATTACTGGAAACCAAAATTAGCACTAAAAATGGCCAAAGTGTTTAAGGTAGTTTCTCTTATTTTCTTTATTTTCTTAGTCTTTATGGCGCTTTGGAATAATCGGGAAATATTTCTTGAATATATTTTATATGTATTTTGGATTGTACTTGCCCATAATCTTCTGGCGTTCTCGACCGGTTATTCTTTTGCAAGAATTTTAGGTCTAAACCGGAAAGATGTAAAGTCCATAACTATTGAAACGGGGATACAAAATTCAGGTCTTGGTCTATTATTAATTTTCACTTTTTTCGATGGTTTAGGAGGAATGGCCCTTTTAACAGCCTTTTGGGGCATCTGGCATATTATTTCTGGATTGGTATTGGCAAGTATTTGGAGTTATAGATCACCTGAAAAAACCCTAGCTTGAGAAACTTAATCTATAATGGTACAAAAAATATCGTAAAGGCGGGTCTACACTGCTATTACAAAAAAATTAAGATTGTTGGTTTGGAAAATGTGCCAAAGGATAAGCCCGTACTTTTTTTACCGAATCATCAGAGCGCTTTAATGGATGTTTTACTAATTGTAACAGATTGCAATAGAAAGCCTTACTTTCTTACACGATCGGATATTTTTGGCAAACCTTTTTTAGATGCTATTTTTAATTTTTTTAGGATGATACCTATATATAGAATTAGGGATGGGAGAGATGCCCTGTCCAAGAACGATGCTATATTTGATAAATGTGTGGAAATTCTTAAAGGGCAAGAAACGCTAGTTATATTTCCGGAAGCGAACCATAATCTAAAAAGATCCGTAAGACCCTTGAGTAAAGGTTTTACCCGTATACTCCTTAGGGCTATGGAAAAGTATCCAACGTTAGATATTCAATTGGTGCCGGTAGGGTTAAATTATAAGGATGCGGTTGGTTTTCCTGATGAAGTATCACTTTATTACGGGAAACCAATTTCATTAAAATCTATTTATAAAGAAACAGATTTGCCTTACACGGTAGGCTTGATAAAAAAACATGTTACTGAAAGTTTACAAAGACTAACTACCCACATACCACATGACCAAAATTATGACGAGATAGAAAAAGTTTTAAATACTACTAACGTAAACTACTTGAATCCGACTGAAACAAATAACGTAATCCAAAAAATTTCTCAAAAACCATTGGATGATGCTACTTTTCTAAAAAAATCAAGCAAAGAGAAAACTTTCTTAAACTATTTATTTGTAGTCCTAAACTTTCCGGTTTTACTTGTATGGCGAAGATTTGTAGAACCAAAGGTGTGGGAACCTGAGTTTATGGCTACCATGCGCCTTGCCGCGGCTTTCGTTGGATATTTTTTGTATTACCTACTACTCTTACTCCTA
>JBARUM010000830.1:0-1652 GCA_049645725.1 Maribacter sp. | reverse complement strand
ATACTATGGATACTACAAACTGAGTAGCTACTAATCCTTTTCTGATAAATGTTGCACTACCTTTTGTTTTTCGTGCTCCCTTCAATACATCAACAGGTTTAAAAGAAGACAAATAGAATGCCGGATACCAACCCGCAACAATACCACAAAACAGGGTAATACCTATCAATGTTAAAATATGCGTGGCATTGAACAAACTTAACTCTAGCTGTTTGTCTATAATCATATTAAATTGTGGTACCAATAATTTCAATAACAGCACACTTAGTACTGCAGATAACGCGGCAGTGATAATAGCCTCTGCGATAAATTGAGATATCAGTCCTTTTCTACCAGAACCCAATACTTTACGGACTCCGACTTCATTTGCTCTTTTTTCACTTCTGGCAGTCGCCAAATTCATGAAATTAATACAGGCTATTAATAAAATGATTATTGCAATAAGACTGAATAGCCTTACATAAGTAATTTGACCTCCAATTTGTTTTCCACCCTCAAAAGATGACCTTAAATGCCAATCTTTCATCGAAAATAAAAATGCGAAAGTTTCATCATCTTCGGTTTTCATAGGCAGTATTGCTTTCACTTTCTGATTGACAATATCAAAATTTGCTTCTGGAGACAATTCTACAAAAGTATCAGCGAAATTTGCACCATAGCCATTTACCCACTCTTTACCTTCAGCAAAACGCTCAAAAGGTGCCAACCAATCAAAAGTATAGGTAACGTTGTTTGGTAAATCTTCATAGACACCAGAAACGGTATAATTATTTTCATTATTTATTTTCACCACCTTATTAATGGCCGAAATGTTTTCACCGAATAATTGGGTAGCCGTTTCTTGCGAAATTACAATGGCATCAACATCATTAAAAGCCGTTTCTAGATTGCCTTCTACAAAAGTTAGACTAAATATGCTTAAAAAATCAGGGTCGGCATATCGTCCGTTTTTATTAATAGCGGTATCATCTACCTGAAACAAAAAATCTTCACTTTTTGTTCTTGCAGCTCCTACTATTCCAGGAACTTCTTGCTTTAATATTTCTGCTAACGGACCCGGAGTAGCTTCAAAAAATGTTCTCCATTCTCCATCGTATTGTTGGTTGGTGGGTATGTAATAAACCACATCTTGTTTTGCAAAATCTTTATCATAGCCAACCTCATCTTCTACCCAAAGTAAAATCATAGCGGCACAGGTAATACCTATTGCCAGACCAAAAATATTCAACAAGCTATAGCCTTTATTCTTCCAAAGGTTTCGCCATGCGATTTTTATATAGTTTTTAAACATAGTTCTCGTTTTTTTCTCCCCCTAGCCCCCTCCAAAGAAAGGGGATTGAGTTCGGTGATTGATTGATACTATTAGTATCCGTGATGAAGGAATACCTTTGATTGGTTTGGTTTTTGGCTGATTAGTTGATTTCTCTTCGACTCCGCTCCGTGAACGAAATTGATAATTGATTGATAAATAAACTCTTTTTTTAAAACCCCCTTCGGGGGAATGGGGATTACATCATGGCTCCGATTGCTCGGTTTTGACTTTCAGTTACAATTTGACCATCGAATAGATTTACTACTCGGTGAGCATAATGCGAATCTCTATCTGAGTGTGTTACCATGACTATAGTGGTTCCCTCTTGGTTTAGTTCTGT
>JBARUM010000829.1:0-1930 GCA_049645725.1 Maribacter sp. | reverse complement strand
TTTGAAAACTTTGACCCCAACAGCCAAAACTATATATCATATGCACAGGATATTGATAAAATAGAGCTTCCCGGCTTGTTGATGGAGTTGAGTAAGAATTATTTTGAGCAGCTTGGAAAAGTGAAGCCGCCCGAAGAAGTAGTGAAGAAAAAGTATAGCATTGAACCGCAATTGATACATCAATGCCAATCTTGTTTTACAGTATACGATCAATTATATGGAGATACGAAAGCTGGAATTACAGCGGGTACTACATTTAATGAACTTCCTAAAGATTATGTATGCCCAGTTTGTAATACTCCAAAATCTAATTTCAAGAAAACTTCGTTAAGTATCGCTGGTTAACTGACCAATAGTTTATGGAGATTTCCAAGAAGGGTAGTTCATACTTTTAGTATAGAAACTGATATAGATATCCTTGTGTAGATTATACCCGAAAACGGAAAACATACATAACTATTACCATTTATTTTTGCGGTACTAAAAACATACAAGTATTACTATAAAAATTTCTCCTTAAGCTCTTTAATCTGTTTGTCATTAATAGGTTTTAAGTTTCCTAAAGAAGCACCCATTACCAGAGATTTTGCACTAAATTCAGCCACTTCTAATCTGTCAAAAGTTTGTAGCAGCTCATCACCCGTAATTAGAACAGAGTCATTTTGGATAATTATAGCAGGTTTTACTTTAGTTACTAATTCTTCATTGATATCCGTCATAAAATGGTTTCCGAAGGGATAGGCCACTAAATCTTGTAAAAAGATCCAACTTTCCGGGATGGTACGAACATCCATATGGGTATTGGTTATGGCAAATGCCATCAAATAAGGTGACTGTGTCATAATGATAGAATTCACCTTAGGGTTGCGTTTATAAATTTCTTGGTGAATGTCTGTGGCCCTGCTGGGAAATTTACCTTTTTCGCGTTTACCATCCTTTATTTGGACAATATTTTCCAAATCCATATCCCATCTTGAGAAATCCCTTGGGGTAATCAAAAAATCATTTTCTTTCCATCTTACTGATACCGTTCCGTAAGAACTTATCATCAAACCTTGTTGGCACGCTCGTTTTACGATAGTACAGATACTTGCCCGTTTTTCCCGCTCTATTGGAGGATGAGTAGCAGAATTTTCTTGTTCAGGCATTTCCTGTACTTGATCAAAAAAAGCATTTATATCCTCATCTTTAAGGTATGAAGGTTGTCCTAGCATTTGCCCATACAGAATAGTGCTGGCGCAAAATTCAAGGGTTTCAAATCGTTGATAGGCATCATCTAGATTTGACCCTCCCAGGACAATCCCATGATTTTCCATAATTACCGCCTTAAACCCTTTTTTAAACTCTTCCGCAATAACTATTCCTAGCCTATCGCTACCTGGTAGTTCATAGGAAGCATAACCAATTGGACCACATACATTTTTGGCCTGAGGAATTACATTCGTGTTCGGTATTTGATGCACAATGCTAAAAGAGACCAATGCAGGCGGGTGTGCGTGGATGATGGAATTGATATCTTCTCTATTGTCATATATAGCTTTATGAAAAGGAAATTCTGATGAGGGTTTGTGTTTTCCTAAAATTTCACCATTCCTTTGTACACAAACAATATCGGATGGGCGTAAAGTGCCCTTATCAATAGCGGATGGTGTTATCCAAATAGCTCCATACTCATCTTTTATTGAAATATTACCACCAGAAGTAGTGGTCATCCCTCTAGTATATATTCGGTCAATTATTTTGATTATTTGATCTCTTGGATGTAGTAGTTCATGAATTTTCATGTCATAAAATATTTTAGGTTTTCCTTTGATTTTCCACATTTGACACTATCGGCTTCCCTGTCGGTCTTTGGGTTTTTTGAAGGGGTTGTGTGGTCTTTTCCGGGCCTTTCCCGCGTTTTCCCTTTCCCTGAACGTCCTTTTGCGGG
>JBARUM010000828.1:0-2906 GCA_049645725.1 Maribacter sp. | reverse complement strand
CGAGAAAACGATAAACTTAATATGAAAGATGCGATTTCCGCATTTATTCAAGCAAACAAATTACAAAAAGGAATTGATAAAGTAGATGCGCGAGAAGCCTGGAAAGTGCTTATGGGAAATGGCGTTGACAACTACACTACCGGCATAGAACTGCAAAATGAAACCTTATTCGTCTCCCTCTCCTCTTCTGTATTACGAGAAGAGCTCAGCTTGGGCAAATCCAAAATAATTAAAATGTTAAACGAGGAACTAGGCAAGGATTTGATAAAAAAAATAGTCCTTAGATAAAAAAGACCGATCATTTAGACCAGTCCTTGCAAGTGTTATTATAGTTCTAAATTAGTATACCTCTCTTCCTGAAAAATGAAAAGAACCTTCAATAGCGGCATTCTCATCACTATCTGAACCATGTACTGCATTTTCAGCAATATCTGTTGCAAATAGTTTTCTTATGGTTCCTTCTGCCGCCTCTGCAGGATTAGTTGCTCCGATCAGTGCCCTAAAATCTTCAACTGCATTTTCTTTCTCCAAAATAGCTGCTACGATTGGCCCTCTGGTCATGAATTGAACCAATTCACCAAAAAACGGTCGTTCTTTATGAACGGCATAGAACTGTTGCGCATCCCTAATACTTAGCTGCGTATATTTCATAGCTACGATTTTAAATCCCGCCGCCGTAATCTTTTCTAAAATACCACCAATATGACCATTCTCAACGGCATCTGGCTTAATCATCGTAAAAGTTCTATTTGTACTCATTATTTTCAATTTTGCGCAAAAATACGGTTTTCCCTATAACCTACAACTTTTAATAGCTTTGTTGTAGTGAGCCAAGTAATTTACCATTATTACCGATCATACGCATAAAAACGCTTTTGTTTTTAAGATTGAACTCAACCAATCCAAAACTTTCTGTGTTTACGACTTCTCCAACCCTAAAAGGATTTTCTTCCCCTTTAAAGTCACGGTAGGCATGCGTAAGGCCACTACTGGTAAAATCTATTAAAGGATAGTTCATTTCTTCCACAGCAGTTCTAGAAAATTCCGATATATGTCTGTCCCCGGACAAGATAAGAACTCCTTTAGCTCTGGACTCTGCAATTAAGGCCTGTAGTTTATCAACTTCATGTGGAAAATTTCCCCAGCATTCAAAACCATGTTCGTTGGATAAAACTTGAATACTACTCACGATAACGTTAAAATCTGCATTTGAATTTTTTAATTCACTCTCTAGCCAATTCCATTGCGCCTCACCAAGAACGGTACCATCACCATAATTATTTGGCTTATTTCGCTTCTTGGTTTCTGTATCCGCAGTAAGGGATGTCCTAAAATATCTGGTATCCAGAACCAGTACTTTAATCAAACCTTCCTTTATCTTATACTCGTGCGCGGTGTAAATGCCTTCTTGTGCTCTTCTAGGACTATCCATAGGAACATCCATAAAGTCCAGAAATTGCTGTTGACTCTCTTTTTTAGTCTTAAATTCAACTCCGCCATCATTTAAGCCGTAGTCGTGGTCGTCCCAACTCCCAATTACTTCAACATGCTCCTTTAAGGCCTTGTAACCCTTAACGGTGTCTTGCTCGGCATACATTTTTTTTAGTTTAGGCATTCGGTCCGTATCGGCATAGATAATATCTCCTCCCCATACCCAAACGTCAGGCTTTGTATTAAGCACATCATCCCATAAAAGGTTTGGAAGTGAAGTCTTATTACAAGAACCAAAAGCAAGTGTAAGGTCAACTTCTCCCTTAGAGTCGACACTACTTTTTTGGGAAATACAAGAAAGAAGTAGTGCAACCACACAGAGAGCTGCAAGTTTTTTCATCTACAAGTTTTTACAGAGTAAAATTAGAGCTTTACTTTTAAAGATTATGTTATTAAATTGTATCTTTGCCCCCATGAATTTTGAGCATATCAATGCACTTAAAGCGCTACTTTCATCCCCAAAGAAAATAGCTATTATACCTCATAAAAATCCAGATGGAGATGCCATCGGCTCTACATTAGCCTTATGGCATTACCTGCAAAACAAGGGGCATGAGACAACTATTGTTTCTCCAAATGATTTTCCCAAATTTCTTAAATGGATGCCAGGGGCACATGAAATATTAAACTTTGAGCGAGAAAACAAAGAGTGCAAAAGTTGTTTAGAACAAGCAGAAATAATATTTACTTTAGACTTTAACCATCTTGGACGTGTCGGCCAAATGACGCAATATTTGGAGCAGGCCCAAGCTATTTTTGTGATGGTAGATCACCACCAACAACCTTCGGACTATGCGGAAATCATGTACTCCGATGTTGATATGAGTTCTACTTGTGAAATGGTCTATCAGCTTATTTCTTACTTAGGGGAGACGGACAGTATTAATACGGACATGGCAAATTGTATTTACACCGGAATTATGACCGATACTGGTTCCTTTAAATTTAAGTCCACTACCAGCAATACGCATAGAGTGATTGCAGACCTAATGGACAAAGGAGCAGAAAACGCTGCAATTCACAGTCGTATTTATGATACCAACTCGCCTAGCAGGCTACATCTTTTAGGATGTGCCCTTAAAAACATGGTTATTTTAGAAGAATATAATACTGCCTATATAACGCTGAGTCAAGAAGAGTTAGACCGCTACAACTATCAAAAAGGGGATACAGAAGGTTTTGTCAATTATGGATTAACTTTAGAGGGTATCCGTTTTGCCGTAATTTTTATTGAAAATAAAGAAGAAGGAATATTGAAAATATCCTTTAGATCGGTTGGCGATTTCTCTGTCAATGATTTTGCACGCAAATATTTTGAAGGTGGCGGCCATACCAATGCGGCCGGAGGTAAAAGTGATACTAATATTACCGAAACAACGGCTTATTTTAAGTCCTTATTAGAATCGTACAAAACC
>JBARUM010000827.1:0-1617 GCA_049645725.1 Maribacter sp. | reverse complement strand
TTTATTTCTAATTTGGTGTAGCCCTTAAGAAATTCTTCACCTCTATTACGTTCAATTGTTTTTATACTGTTATTAACCTCATGGTCTTCAATATGCTTTCTATTGATTTTAATATAATTATAAACTTCTTTGAATGAACCGGATACGCCGCTATTGTTCTCAAAAAAGGCATTGATAAATTCTTGAAATCCGGTTCCGCGTTTGTATAATGGTTCGTTGGTCGTGAAATAATAGCGATTGTTATAGTTACTTTTTATGGTCTTTGGCAGTTCATCGCCAATGGTAAAAAATCCCGTATAGGGAGAAGTACCCGCAATGATAGTATTGTCGATATAAATAAGGGTGAATTCATTAAAAGGATTGGCTACCCCATTGGTTTTAAACCTATGATCATTATTATAATTGTTGATGAATATTTTAAGGGTTTCTGCAAAGGTTTTTATGCCGGGGTTATAGCTTTTCAACAATTCGTTCAATTCTTCTTTCTTCCATATTTCAATAGCGATGCGCCCCCTTAATTTCAATGTTTCATAGCTGAATAGAAGTTCAAAAACATCCAAACAGTTCGATATATAATTGTGATATGTAGTATTTCCGGATAAGGCTGAAATATCATTATTATCGTTAGTGTATGTTTTATTGATGAAGGAAAAAGAAGTTTCGAATAAATGCATTTGAGCAAATGGAGAAGGAATTGAAGTTACCGGCACCTCTAGCTTTCCCATATTATCGGTAATGTCAGCAATTTTTCCTTCATCATAAGGATTGTTCGCAAATTGTACCCACCCGTTTTCGCTGATGGTCTGTTCTTTTATTAAGCTTAATTTATGTGGCATAACGTTTTGAGTTGTCGTTGATACTAAAGTGAAAAGCGTTTATCGATTATTTTAGAAATACCTTGATTCAATAGCTCACTTATCATACGCTCTTTGTTACTATATTGATTGGAGATAAGGTCTTTCGTTATTTTTGAAAATTCCTCATCATAGTTTATACGATCCTTAATAAAAAAGTTAGAGCTGTCCTTTGCAGGAATTGCAGTAACCAAAGTGAATAGTTTTTTCTCGTCCACTATCACCTTTGCTAATTGGGCACCACTTATATCTTTGTCCAGGTCAATTTTGTTTCTAATTATGGACAAGTCAAAGGGAAGAAATTTTCTGTCATGCCTATCTGCTGAGAGTTCATACAACCATCTGTAATAATAGCGGCTGGTAAAAGACGCCATGTCACCATAAAATCGCTGTTTTTCATAATTATTTTCGAGTTTTAACTCGTTTCGCCAGGCCAGCTTATCATTTTTTAAGGCAAGGACCATAAAGTTTGATACGTAAATGTTGTAATAATGGAAGCACAAAAAGCGTTTAATGTTCTTATCGTTTCTAAGATGCTTTAGATGTAGGGTCCCCGTATCCGAAGTAATGCCGTATTCAAAAAATTTTGAGGGTTGGGCAAGGTCATCAACGGTACCGGCGTTAGATTCGTAAGCCATAAACTCAACTATGGAAGAGGCCGCGGTAAGTTCAATAAAATTGGAAGGGTTCTTTTGCTCTATCCCGCCATCAAAATTTTCATAATTGCTTTGCCGTGTATCGCCCACGTAGAACATGGCATTGA
>JBARUM010000826.1:0-2026 GCA_049645725.1 Maribacter sp. | reverse complement strand
GTTTTATTACTGTCGAAATGAAACGGGAATTCAAGAGATATGGACTGGCATCCTATCGTAAAATTGTAGGCTTGTTACAAATATTAGGAGGATCAGGTTTGCTGATAGGACTTTTTTACCTGCCCATCTTACAACTGTTGGCCTCAGCAGGCTTGTCTGTCCTAATGATACTCGGATTTCTGGTTCGACTCAAAATTAAGGATAGTGTGGTGCAAGCATTACCTTCCTTAAGTTATGCCATACTTAATGTCTATCTTTTTTATAAGTTGCTTCCACTTTTGTAAATCGATTATATAAGTGGGAATGCTATGTATAAACACATGATTAAAAATAAAAGTGCTGGAAAGGATTTTTTTAAGGGGTCGTTTATCTTCAAATGCATGACAATAGAACCCAAAAGCAGAAAAGCTAACCCTAGCGCTGCCGGTTTCTTTAATAACGGGAACCAGATGGCAGCAATTAGTAAAAGGGCCAGTAGTACCTTTAAGGTTCCTATAACATAACATGACCATTCTGGAAGGCCATAAACCTTAAATTCTTCCATGATGTTCTTTGCATTACCTCCTCGCCATTGTGTGGCTTTTTTATTCTGTACGAGCCATACATTTAAAATACTTATGGACACAATAATTTGTAATGCAATACTGATATAATCCATGCTTTTAGGGTTTTAAGTTTAATAATTTAAAATTGAAAAGTTTAGCTAAGCCTTTTCTATAACAGAACTATAATTAAAAAGGTAATGTTTTGATCTAGGAGCTAAAGTCAATTGAGTCTAATCAATTTATTCTTTTGTTGTGTTTAATAAAACAATAATAATATTAAACAAATTTAATAAATTCTTCGAGTAGCGTGAAATATTTAACTGTAATTTAGTTTTAAGAAAAAACCAGAAGTCTTGATAGTAGTCCGTATTCTCAACTGTTTTTTACACGGATAAGCTTACCAATCTATCGGTTTATAATCCTTGAGGAATTTACCACACCAGTGTTTACCTGTATTTATACCATGAAATAAGGGATCCATAACCCGGGCGGCACCATCCACAATATCCAAGGGAGGCTGAAAATCGTGTAATTCTTCTTTCTTCTTTGCCAGTTCTGCTGGATCTTCATCTGTAACCCATCCCGTGTCCACGGCGTTCATATATATTCCTGATTGTGCCAATTCCCCTGCCGATGTATGTGTAAGCATATTCAATGCAGCTTTGGCCATATTGGTATGTGGGTGCCGACTCTCTTTAAAAAATCGATGAAACTTACCCTCCATGGCAGAAACATTAATGATGTGTTTTTTGCCCGTATGGTTTTTTTTCATGATTTCGGAAATACGATTACATAAAACAAAGGGTGCTACAGAATTCACCAATTGCACTTCAAGCATCTCCGTAGTCTCTATCTCACCAAGTTTTAGGCGCCAACTATTGATCTTACGTAAATCTACTTGTTGTAAATCTGCATCTAATTCCCCTTCTGGGAAAACCTCCTTTGCAACCAAGGTATTATCAAAACTATAGGGAATCTGAGATAATCTGGCGGAAGCCTTCAAACCAATTCCAGGCTCGGGGCCATGCCAAGTAACGGGCATATTTTTATTTGCAGAAGTTCCTGATGTTAAAACCTGTAATTCATCAAGGCAACTCCAATGATCGGCCAATAAATCGCGGGCGTATTTTGGTAAAGATGCTGTTTGTTTTTCTTCATTCTCCATTAAATGGGAATAGAAACCCGCCGGACGCCTAACGGTCTGTGCTGCATTATTGATCAGTATATCTAGCTGGTCATATTTCCGCTCAATATAATTACAAAAGATCTCAACGCTAGGAATATGGCGTAGGTCTAGTCCATGAACTTTTAGTCGATGCCCCCATTGCGTGAAATCCGCTTCTTTCGAAAACCGTAATGCAGAGTCTACGGGAAAACGTGTTGTGGCTACAACGGTGGCTCCACCACGGAGTAACATCAAAGTTATATGGTAGCCAATTTTTAGGCGAGAACCGGTAATAACGGCAACCTGTCCTTTGACA
>JBARUM010000825.1:0-7407 GCA_049645725.1 Maribacter sp. | reverse complement strand
GTCTTATAACTCCGCAGCAATATGTTGAAGGATTTTCCGGTACGTTCAATTACGTTTGGAATTCTCCCGCCAGAAATTATTTTAATCCTATAGAGATGAGCTATCAGGCTCCATTTGTTGATGCTGCGGCATCTGTAGACCCAGTAAATAGGGGAAATATGTTTATCTCCTATTATTCCTATGGTAGCGTGTTAGGGCTAGCTTTGGATTTATCCTTAAGAGAAAACGGACTTAATCTGGATGATTTTATGAAACTGGTTTGGAAAACCTATGGAAAAACACAAATACCGTATACCGTTCCAATGTTACATGAAAGTCTAAACCAATATGCAGGTGAGCCCTTCGGAGAGGAGTTCTTCAATAATTATATATATAAGAGCCATATGCCAGATTATCAATCTCTTTTAAAGTCAGTTGGAGTCACATTAAAACAAAATACGAATGAGCCTTATTTAGGAGTGGTGGTATCACTTGATGGAGACGGAAACGGTGAAATTAAATCCAATCCCAAAATGGGTAGTGCGGCATACGAGGCAGAACTGGATGATGGAGATGTAATAACAGTCATTAATGAGAACCCATTTCCTAGTTCTATACAGTTTGACACTTACCTCAAACAGTTTAAAGTTGCCGATACGCTCAAAATAGATTTTGAACGCTTTGGGCAAAAGAAAAACACCAACGTGGTTTTAAAATCTAATCCGTCATACATTTTTAGCCTACTTGAAAATGAAGGCGGTAAGCCTTCTCAGGAAATACTGAAAAATCGTAAAAGCTGGTTAAGTCCCGAGTAAATGAAAACCTATTACGCAAAAGCATCATCAAATGAGGAGCTACGGCAAATTTTGACACTTCAAAAAAGAAATGTTATCACATCAATTACCAAAAAGGAAAAGGAAGAAGAGGGCTTTGTTACGGTTAGCCATTCCTTGGATGTCCTAAAACGAATGAACGATGTATGTCCTCATATAGTTGCTAAATCTAATGATGAGGTTATTGGTTACGTACTTAGTATGGCTCCCAATTTTAGAGAAGAAATTCCTATTTTATCACCAATGTTCAAAGAACTAGAGGATTTAGGGCGAACAAACTATCTTGTAATGGGTCAAGTTTGTGTGGAAAGGAATCATCGCAAAAAAGGTGTTTTCAGAGGGTTATATGAAGCCATGAAAAGAGAATATAGTTTACTCTATGATACTATCATTACGGAGGTGGACACTACGAATACACGGTCCTTAAATGCTCATTACGCTATAGGTTTTGAGCTTTTACATAACTATGAATCTTTTGGACAGAACTGGACTATAATCCAATTGCCTACTAACGATTAAAGTAATTTTGGGGAAAAGATTGAACGGGAGTTATTTGAAGGTCTTAGCTATTTCTTCAGCTCCTTTTCTTCCCTAGCCATAAGGTTTGAATTACCCTCTAACGTTTCAGGAACTTCTACAATATATTCCTTAACAGGAGAAGGGCTTTTTATGACATATGAGGAGACCAAATCATGGTCTTTTTGACAAGAAGTGAAAATAGTACAAAATAAGAGTAGGAAAAATGCTGTAAGCGCATTTTTGAACTTCAATCCCATATCAAAAAGTCAGTGTAATTATTTTAAGCCCGCAAAATATCTAAAAAAATAGGTTCGCCGACGAAATTCACGATTTTTTCGATGAAATACACAACTTCGTAAAGAAATTGGAAACTATAAAGCAATTTGGTGCCCATTAATTAAAACTCAAAATGTTCTAACCAGCCCTATAAAACTCTAGAGTTCATCTTTAAAACAGCTCCATAATATAAACATCAATTTAAGATTCATTATTGTTTATCAATAATTTTATTATATTTGTTATTGTTTAACAATAATTTCATATTATGAAAATGCTTGGTCCAAATTCGTTATCGCATTACCTATTTTATGTGTTTAGATTAATCGCTTTAGGAATTTTCCTTTTAGTCTTATACATAGACATCTCATTCATAACCGGGAATTTTAAGATAGTTAATGACCGTTATTTTATGAGTATCCCACCTTTTGGTAACCAGATTACAGGTGATTACCAATTTAACGTAATTCTCACAATTTCGATAGGCCTGTTCTTTGGTGCAATTTTCTTTTTTGTATTATCGAATATTTTCAAGGCCTTAAGAGAAAGAGTAATCTTTAACAAAAAAGCAATAAACAATCTCAAAATCTTCACAGCCCTAAACCTTGTTGTGGGACCTATCTTATATTTTCTTATTCATTTCCCAATTATGGAAAAAACTGATTTTGGTGATGTCCATAACCTAATTCTACATCTAATTTTTGGTACGATTGCTCTTTTTCTGTTCCATATATTTAAAAGAGCCGCATATGTTCAATCCGAAAACGATCTAACCATATAGTTATGGGCATCATAGTTAACTTAGATAAAGTACTTATCGAGCGAAATATGAAGAGTAAGGAACTTGCCGAAATCATTGGTATTACGGAGGCAAACTTGTCCATATTAAAATCTGGAAAGGCGAAAGCAATTCGTTTTTCTACATTAGAGGCTATTTGCGCTGCATTGGACTGCCAACCCGGGGAGATATTGAAATACCGATAATGAAAAAACTGCTCACTTCAACTTCGCTCAGTGACCGGTTTATATATCAATTTGTAGGCTGTTTAATCAGCTAAAACTATCACCTTATTATCTTTCAATTCTATTGTTCCACTAGAGATAGGAAGAATTGTTTTTCCTGAAACATCCTTTGAAAACTTATTTTCATGTGCTTCTTCAATGCTAATATTTCCCTCCACCTTTACATTTCCCTTTTGCAACAATGATACTATAGGTGCATGGTCCTTCAACATTTGGAATTCTCCGTTTATTCCTGGAACCGTTACGGAAGTAACTTCTCCTGCAAATAATGTTGCCTCCGGCGATACAATTTCTAAATACATATTTTCTAGTTATTGGTTGTTCAGTGTTGGTTGAATGTTCCCAAATCTAACGAACAACTTATCAACCTTCAACTGACAACTAATTTAAGCTTCCGCTAGCATTTTTTCCCCAGCTTCAATAGCCTCTTCAATAGTTCCCTTTAAGTTAAAGGCAGATTCCGGTAAGTGATCTAATTCACCATCCATAATCATGTTAAATCCTTTAATGGTCTCCTTGATATCTACCAATACACCTTTAAGTCCTGTAAATTGCTCGGCAACATGGAAAGGTTGGGAAAGGAAACGTTGTACACGTCTTGCCCTACCTACTGCCAATTTATCTTCTTCAGATAGTTCTTCCATACCAAGGATGGCAATAATATCCTGTAATTCCTTATAGCGTTGTAACAACTCTTTTACACGTTGTGCACAAGCGTAGTGATCTTTCCCTAAAATCTCTGCGGTCAAAATCCTTGAAGTAGAATCCAATGGATCCACGGCAGGATAAATACCTAGCTCTGCAATTTTACGAGAAAGTACCGTTGTAGCATCCAAGTGGGCAAAAGTTGTTGCCGGAGCTGGATCTGTTAAATCATCCGCAGGCACGTAGACCGCTTGTACAGATGTAATCGACCCTCTTTTCGTAGATGTAATACGCTCTTGCATTGCACCCATCTCAGTAGCCAATGTTGGCTGATATCCAACCGCAGAAGGCATACGTCCTAGGAGTGCAGACACCTCAGAACCTGCTTGTGTAAAACGGAATATATTGTCTACAAAAAACAGAACATCTTTTCCTTGTCCTTCACCCGCACCATCACGGAAGTACTCCGCAATAGTCAATCCAGAGAGTGCTACACGTGCACGAGCCCCAGGAGGTTCGTTCATTTGCCCAAAAACGAAGGTCGCTTTGGATTCTTTCATGGCCTTTTTATCCACCTTGCTCAAATCCCATCCACCATCTTCCATAGAGTGTAAGAAATCATTACCATATTTAATAATACCGGATTCTAACATCTCCCGAAGTAAATCGTTTCCTTCACGCGTTCTTTCTCCAACTCCTGCAAACACAGAAAGACCACCATGCCCTTTGGCTATATTGTTTATTAATTCTTGAATCAATACGGTCTTACCTACACCAGCACCTCCAAATAATCCAATTTTACCACCTTTAGCATAAGGCTCGATTAAATCGATGACTTTAATACCCGTAAATAATACTTCAGTTGTAGTTGTAAGGTCTTCAAATTTTGGAGCCTCTCTATGTATTGGTAGACCATCCTTTCCCGCTTTTGGAAGATTTCCAAGACCGTCGATGGCATCCCCGATCACATTAAATAAACGACCATAAACATCATCGCCAACCGGCATTTGTATCGCAGCTCCAGTAGCAACTACCTCAGTGCCTCTGCTCAAACCATCAGTAGAATCCATGGAGATTGTTCTTACAGTATTCTCTCCAACATGAGATTGAACTTCCAAAACCAATTTGGACTTACCTTTATTGGTGATTTCCAAAGAATCATAGATTTTAGGGAGATCTGCTCCCGATTGAAATTCTACATCAACCACTGGTCCAATGATTTGCGAAACTTTACCTGTAACTTTTGACATTACTCTTTTGTTTATGTATTACGTTAAAAAATACTGAAAAATGCTCACATTTTCAGGCTGCAAAGATATACTATTCACGCTAAAATGAAAACTACTTTTCCACTCTTTTTTTGGTATAAAAAAAGCACCTTAAAAAGGTGCCTTTTATAAGATGCTATATTAATATTTTTATGGATTGATTGTCCACGAAACATAATAGATTGAACCTATTAAACCACTACCAAAAGCTTGAAAGTATTCATCAGCCAACAAGTTAGAACCACCTGCCTTAAAAGTTGATTTGATACTTGGCACAGTATAGTTAATCTGTGCATCCAAGACAGAATACGCAGGTACGTCACCATCGGCAAAGGAAGCTTCCCAAAAGAAGCTATCGCTCCACCTCCAATTTAGACCGAAACCAAAGTTCTTAAATAAATCTGTCTTGCCAAAGGACAGCTTCACTTTATGTTCTGGAGAATTGAAATTAACCCTTACTCCTCTAGCTCTTAAATCTTCAGCATCCTCAAGTTTAGTATATGTATAATTTGCACCAATATCAAAACCTGCCAATTTAGTGTCAATTCCGAAAGTACCACCATAGGAGGTTATCTCTTCTTGTGAATTACTATATACTTGATAGACTTCGAAATCCCCATTCTGTAATGCCAATAAGGATAAGCCACCGTCACCAGCTTCTCCATACAATGGCACGAAGGTTTGTGTTTGAGATATAAAATTGTCATAACTGTTATAATAAGCACTTCCATCAATTGTAAATTTTCCAATCTGCGCACGATAACCCAATTCATAAGCCGTAATCTCTTCAGGTTGAACCAAAGGAGTATTTACTGCCGTAGGATTACCAGCCTCTACCGAAACCCTAGAAAATGCATTTTCATAAGCCGCTCTACCTACCACATTTACTGTTGGTGACCCAGTAAATGCCTGTCCTGGTTGACTTACTGGAAAGGTTCTAACATCCCTATCCAGATTATCCGGTGCCGAACCTACCAAAATGGCAAGACCAGCATTTAAGCCAATAAATAAATCTTGGGTCGTGGGGTTTCTAAACCCTTGTTGAACAGATGCGCGTATATTATGATTTCTTTTTTCTCCTAATGTGATAGCGACACCAGCTCTTGGCGAGAAGAAACCATCAAAAAATTCGTTCTTATCATATCTTCCTGAAAGCGTTACTTTAAGTCTATCATCCATTAATTTTTTCTGAAACTGTGTATAGGCACCATATTCTTGATAGGTAATTGGGCCATCAAAATCTGTGAAAATTGTTCCTTCAGAATTCAATTCATACTCTCTCCAAGAACCGCCAACCTGAATATCTGCCCAGTCATCAATAAGATGGGCAAGATTGTAATTACCATTGGCATGACGAAACTTTGTTTGATCAATAAACCTTGAGCCAGTAAGTAAATCACCGTCTGCTGTTACAGCATCAAAAGCATTTTGAAATTCAGGTGTTCCAGGTTCAAAACGACCTGTATCAGCCACTGCTCTAGCTGCGGCTTCCGCTTGCTCATCGGTTGCTGGAATTCCTGTACCTATACCCAACTTTGCACCTATATAAGTATTTAGGTAATCTGCTCCCCAATCAGCATCGGATTTCCATCTCCTGTTAATATTGATAGCAGTAAAACGAGTATCATATGAATCCCCTGAGTTTTCTGCAACTATATATGCTCTTATAAAAAAATTATCGTTCTTTAGCTCCAACTTATGCTGTTGCATTTTAAAGCCTGTAACCGCATAGCGACTTGCTCCCTGATAAATTGTGGTGCCACGGCCAATACGACCATTGTAAATTAATTCCAGATCATTCCCAAAAGGCCGGTAATTTAATGACCAATCAGCTTTTACGCTCTGGGCATTATAGTTAGCCAAATCTGCCTCATTATAGCCCGTTCTGGTAAAAGAATGTGAACCAAGAGTCCCCGAGGGTAATCCTGCCAATGCATCTAAATCCCTTGTTATAATAGCATCATCACCATAAACATTTAATCCATTGTAGGTTGGGCTACTCCTATCCTCTCCAGGGTTTGTCAGATCAACATTATTATTGGCATGCCAATCCTCTCCTTCTAAAATTGAAAAACTAACTTTAGCCGCAAACTTATCACTAAATGCATGAGCTGCGCGTATACCTACATCATAGTAGTTATTATCTCCAGCAGCTTCTTGAGAGGTAAGTCCAGTTTTTACATAAGCGCTAATCCCTTGGAAGTCAAAAGGGCTTTTACTTTGCATAAACAAAATACCGTTAAAAGCACCCGCTCCGTATAATGCAGAAGATGCTCCTGGTAAGATTTCTACGCTTTGCACATCCAACTCGTTCATACCAACTAAATTACCTAGGACAAAATTTAACCCTGGTGCGGTATTATCCATCCCATCAACCAACTGTAAAAATCTAGTATTAGCAAATGTGGCAAAACCTCTGGTATTTACAGATTGAAAAGTTAAACTATTGGTATTGATATCAACTCCTTTTAAATTTTGCAGTCCTCCATAGAAGGACTCTGACGTAGTATTCCTAATCTCTTTTAATCCAAAACGCTCCACGGAAACCGGGGATTCAAAAATACGTTCCGGGGTTCTAGAAGCTGAAATCACTACTTCATCCAAGTATGTTTGAGCTTCATTTAAAACGATCGTTATCGTTTGTTCGCTGGCAGTAATATCCTCGAACCCCTCTGTATAGCCAATGCTTGTAATTTTCAATCTAAAAGGGGGGACCTCTGATGTTTGCAAGGTAAAATTACCGTCAAAATCAGTAACCGTACCAATAGCTTTGCCAAGAATAACAATATTGGCCCCGGGGATAGGCTCGTTGTTTTGGTCAACAACATTTCCATTGATGGTTGTTTGGGAAAAGCCTATAGTTC
>JBARUM010000824.1:0-1602 GCA_049645725.1 Maribacter sp. | reverse complement strand
GTGCTTCAAAACCGACAAGTGACGCCTTTAGGCTCGAATGAATCAATTCCTATCGACATCCGATTAATTTGCGCCACTAATCTTGATCCCCAAATTCTTGCAGACGAAAAAAAATTCAGAAAGGATTTAATATATAGAATTAACACGGTTGATATTATCGTTCCTCCTCTAAGAGACCGTGGCACAGATATTACCGAATTATCAAAACATTTTGTCGCACTTTATGCTGAAAAATATAACAAAAGTCCTTTTACTTTTGACTCTGGATTTATTTCAAAATTGAAGAAACACGACTTTCCAGGAAATGTACGAGAACTTCAATATGTCCTTGAGCGCGCTGTTATTATGACGGATGGATCTGTTTTAAAACCAGACGATTTGGTATTCTCGTCCATAGAACGTTCTTCTAGCAGCACGACTCTTGAAACTAAAAGCCTCAACCTTGATGATTTGGAAAAAAATGCAATTCTTACCGTATTAGAAAAACACAAAGGCAATGTTTCTAAATCTGCAAAAGAATTAGGCATCACCAGAGCGGCGCTATACAGACGACTAGAGAAGTATGAATTATAGAGCTTACATCTTAAAATTATTTCTAAGAATTCTGCTTCTTGTAGGCACCACACTTATATTAATCTATTCAATCAATACTGACAAAACAGTTTATACTGTAATCATAAGTATGGCAATACTTTATTTGTGCATTAACACTTATACGTTCGTTAAACGTCGATTTGTCGCCATGGATGATTTTTTTGAAGCTGTGAAATATCGCGATTTTTCAAGGTGGTTCCCAGAAGACAGAGGCCCCAAAGATATTCGGTTTTTGTATACCGGTTTTAATGAAATCAATAGAACCATCAAGGAAATCAATTCGCAAAATCAAGCGCAGTATGTGTATTTGCAGAAAATTTTAGAAATGGTAGATATTGGAATCATTGCTTACAATCTTGAAACGGGAGACGTGCTCTGGAGCAATGATTCATTTGGTGAGATTTTGGACATACCATCCTTTAAAAATATCAGGTTCGTAGAAAATAGAAAACCAGAATTATTCAATACGATTTTCGAAACCTATCACAGAGAACCCGATTCGTTAACTATTGCCTTGCAGAATGACAGCATTAAAATTCTTATTTCTGATACGGTGTTTCAGGTGGAAGCGGATGCTTTCAAGTTAATCGTTATTCAGAATATCGATGAAACCTTGAATAAAAATGAATCTGAGTCTTGGAAAAAATTATTAAGTGTCATGACGCATGAAATCATGAATTCCATTGCTCCAATTTCATCTTTAGCAGATACGTTGCAAAGAAATTTACAACTCGCCATAGAATACCCATCCGAACATCACCTAGAACTAGAAGATCTCAATGCTGGTGTGAAAACCATTAAAAATCGAAGCGAGGGGCTCTTAAAATTTGCAAAAACCTACCGCAGTTTAAGTAAAGTCACCAATCTAAACTTGCAACGGGTTAAGATTTCTGATGTTTTCGAAAATATTCAGCTACTTATGGAACCGTCCATAAAAGCAAAACATATTGATATCGAATTTAATGTTTCAACACCTAAGCTAGAATTAGATATAGACACACATCTTAT
>JBARUM010000823.1:0-2734 GCA_049645725.1 Maribacter sp. | reverse complement strand
AACAAATTGCCAAAATGGTGCGTTACGCTGCTAAGTCCATTGCCATTGAGGAGGAGTATGATATTAAAGTTATGAATGACGCTGTTGTTAAAATTTTAGGAGCGCCAAAAATGGAAAGGGATAAATATGAAAACAATCAAGTGGCAGGGGTGGTTACTGGACTGGCTTGGACTAGTGTAGGTGGTGATATATTGTTTATAGAATCTATCCTATCAAAAGGTAAAGGCACCTTAAGTATTACTGGTAATTTGGGAAAGGTTATGAAAGAATCCGCTACCATTGCTATGGAATACATCAAGTCTAATGCCGATCGGTTTGGTTTGGACAACTCGATTTTCGAAAAATATAATGTGCATATACACGTACCGGAAGGAGCAACGCCCAAAGATGGTCCAAGTGCTGGTATAACAATGCTAACCTCCTTAATCTCATTATTCACACAAAGAAGGGTTAAGAAAAGCCTAGCTATGACAGGGGAGATAACACTGAGGGGAAAAGTATTGCCCGTTGGAGGAATTAAGGAAAAAATTCTTGCAGCCAAAAGAGCACGGATTAAGGAAATAATTCTTTGTGCAGATAATGAACGGGATATTAAGGAAATTAAAGAATCTTATCTCAAGGGTTTGACATTTCATTACGTAAAGGACATGCATGAGGTAATTGATATTGCCTTAACGAACACCAAAGTCAAAAACGCTAAAGATCTATAATTTATTTATCGTCCCCTTCTTGCCTCCAGATAGGAAGGAGTGGAAGGTATAACATTAGGGGTGTTTTTCATGGGTGTTGTATTTTCTTGTTATTTTTAATCAATGAAAAAAATTACTATTGCCATTGACGGTTTCTCCTCTACTGGAAAGAGTACGCTTGCCAAGCAATTGGCTAAAGCTTTGGGGTATGTCTATGTAGATACAGGAGCAATGTATAGGGCAGTGACCTTATTCGCCATGCACAACGGGTTTATAGGTGGAACCAATGAGAACATTAATGCTTTAATTAAACTACTGCCTAAGATTAGATTGAAATTCCAGTACAACGAGGAACTTGGATTTTGCGAAATGTTTTTGAACGGAGATAATGTTGAAAATGAGATAAGAACCTTGGATGTTTCCAAATACGTTAGTCGCATTGCTGAAATAGAACAAGTGCGCTACAAGCTTGTGGATTTGCAAAAGCGGATGGGTAAAGAAAAGGGAATCGTTATGGATGGCCGGGATATTGGAACTGTTGTTTTTCCAGATGCAGAGTTAAAAATATTCATGACGGCTTCTCCAGAAAAAAGAGCTTACAGAAGGTATAAAGAGCTTTTGGATAGGGGAGAGAAGGTGAAATATGAAGAGGTATTGGAAAATGTTGAGAAACGGGATTATATAGATTCTAATCGAGAATTTTCGCCGCTATCAAAAGCCAATGATGCCATTGTATTTGATAATAGCGATATGGGTTTAAAAGAGCAGTTTGAACGTATTCATAATTATGCACTAAGGGTTATTGAAAAAAATGTAGGATAGGATAGAATTGGTTCGAGGATAGTTTGAGCTAATTTTGAACTAAGAATACTTAAAACTAAAAAGAAGAGTATAAAAAAATCCCACTGAATTTTCAGCGGGATTTTTTATTTCCTAATATCCAACACACTAAGGGTTTGGAATTACTAAAACTTGATCAGGATGAATAACATCCGGGTTCTTTAAAATGTTAGTATTTGCGGAAAAAATCTGCTTATACTTCATGGCGTCACCATAGTAGTGCTTAGCTATCTTGCTCAGGGATTCTCCGCTAGCCACAGTATGCCTGTGGTAAACAGAACCATCGGCAACGCTAATGTTAGCTTTATTATCAGATGCGCTTTCGCCTCCGATTGCTTTAATTTTATCCCAGATCAAGTCCTTTTCATAAGGTGTATTAGCCTGCCCTTTTATTTTTAGTACGCCACCTTCTTCGGTAACGTTTCCATCTTTGATTCCCAATTGCTCACCAAGGTCTAAAACCCCTTGATACTTTGCTTTAACGCTCATAATAATAAATTTAACGGTTAATATTTATAGCTGGTAATATACTAATATTTGATGTTAATTGACCTAAAAAAAATGTAAAGTATGTTGGGTGTTAAAAGTGAATCAGGTAATTGTTTGGATATAAATAAATTAGTTGTATTTTTGCACTCCTTTTTTAGCAAAGAATCAGAGAAAAAAGGAAAGATAAAAAATCTATTATTAATAACTTCTGTATTAATTGTTTAACTCTGATAAGATTACAGAATACAAATTTTAGGCTATATAATGGCTGAAGAAAAAAAAGCAGCTGAAGCAGTAGAAACTGCGACAGCAACTCCGGAAACTACAGAGGTAGTTCAAGAAACAAAAGAACAGGCTCCTGTTCAAGATCCAAAGGAATTTTTAGAAAACTTTAATTGGGAAAAATACGAACAAGGAATTGAGCGTGTTGAAGATTCCAAACTTAAGGAATTTGAGGAATTAGTTGCTCAAAATTTCGTTGATACTGCTGATGAGGAAGTAGTTACGGGCACGGTAGTATATCTTACAGAAAGAGAAGCTATTATCGATATTAATGCAAAATCTGAAGGAGTTATCTCCTTGAACGAATTCCGTTACAATCCAGATTTAAAAGTTGGTGACAAAGTTGAGGTCCTTATAGATATCCGTGAGGATAAAAGTGGTCAACTAGTATTGTCTCACAGAAAGGCAAGAACTATCATGGCATGGGATCGTGT
>JBARUM010000822.1:0-11205 GCA_049645725.1 Maribacter sp. | reverse complement strand
GAATTGGACAGAACAAAAGGTGGTGTATATATTACAACGAATGGAGGAGAATCTTGGGAAAAACAATCCGATGCCGTTTCGGGCGGTACGGGGCCTCATTATTACCAAGAGTTAATAGCGTCACCACATCACGAAGGAACACTTTATTTTATGAATAATAGTGCCTTGATTTCAAAAGATCACGGAAAAACCTTCACTAATATGAGCAGATCAAATCAGCATAGCGATAGCCATGCGTTGGTTTTTAAGAAATCTGATCCTAATTACTTATTAATCGGTACAGATGGCGGTTTGTATGAAAGTTTTGATGATACGGAGAGTTGGAAATATGTAAGGAATTTACCGATTACCCAATATTTTAAAATTGCAGTGGATGATGCATTGCCTTTTTACAATGTTTATGGTGGTACACAGGATAATGGATCGCATGGTGGTCCGTCAAGAACTATTAGTTCTGATGGTATTGCAAGTGCAGATTGGTGGAAAACGCTTGGTGCAGATGGGGCTCAAACCGCCACTGAACCAGGAAACCTTGACATTACTTATGGCGAGTTTCAACAAGGTGCTTTATGGAGAATAGATAGTAAAACAAGAGAAACCGTTTTCATTCAACCGCAGGCAAGAGAGGGTGATCCTTACGAACGTTTTAATTGGGACGCCCCAATTCTAGTAAGTTCCCATAACCCAAAAAGATTATATTTTGCTTCGCAACGTGTTTGGAAATCAGAAAATAGGGGAGATGCCTGGAACCCAATTTCAGGGGACCTAACCTTGAATCAGGAAAGAATGACTTTCCCTTATTACGGTGGACCCCAAAGTTGGGATAATGCTTGGGATGTAGGGGCAATGTCAAATTACAATACAATTACATCATTGGCGGAGTCACCAAAGCAGGAAGGTTTACTTTATGCCGGGACCGATGATGGCCTTATTCAAGTAACGGAAGATGGAGGTGCCAACTGGAGAAAATTCAGTTTGAATGCTATAAAAGGAGTTCCTGCTACGCCTTTTGTAAATGATGTTCGCGCAGATCTCTTTGATGCGAATGTTGTTTATGCTGCTTTGGACAATCACAAGTATGGTGACTATAAGCCCTACATCATTAAAAGTAGTGATAAAGGAAAAACATGGTCATTAATTAATGGGGATTTACCTAATAAATTGCTAATCTGGAGATTGGTACAAGACCATGTAAAAAAAGATTTACTTTTTGCCGCTACGGAATTTGGAGTGTATGTGACTACCAATGGAGGCACAAATTGGATTGAATTGGAAGGTGGGATGCCAACAATTCCAATTCGGGATATTACCATACAAAGACGTGAAAACGATTTGGTCGCCGGTTCATTCGGCAGGGGTATCTTCATTTTAGATGATATTTCCCCATTACGGGATTTTAATGCTAATATGAATTTTGGCGAAGCAAAATTATTTCCTGTTAAACCAGTTCATTGGTACAAAGAATCCAGCAGAGGGGGTAGTCAGGGCGATGCGGAGTGGATTGCAAAAAATCCACCTTTTGGTGCCAATTTCACCTATTATATGGCAGAAAAGATCAAATCCAAAAAAGACATTAGAAAAGAAAAGGAGAAAAAAGGCGATGTCAAATTTCCAGGTTGGGATGCCCTGGAGCAAGAAAGCAGACAAGATGGCCCAACTATTGTTCTACTTATTAAAGATACCAATGGCAAACTAATAAATACTGTTGACGGCACAAATAAAAAAGGCTTTAACCGTGTGAGTTGGGATTTAACCTATCCAAGCAAAAGTGGAGAGTTATTGGAAGAACCAAAAGCTCAAAGTGGTTTTAGAAGTGGCGGTGTAATGGTTACACCTGGGAACTTTACCGTTTCTTTGGTTAAACGTGTTGATGGCGTTTCTACTGTATTGCAAGGGCCGGAGACTTTTACTGTTGAACCATTATTTGATGGGTCTTTACCTAGAAAATCATTTGAGGAAATAGATGAGTTTAGAGATGATGTATTTGCATTTCAACAAGACTTAACAGCGACTACCATTGAATTGTCAACAAGTCTACAAACAATTGATGCCATGTTAAGAGCTTTAAATAAGGCAACATCAACTTCAAATGATTTGTTTAAGAGATTAAATGATACTAAGATTGCATTACTGGATATTGATAAAGAACTTAACGGAGATAGAATTAAAGGAGAAATTGGTGAGCGCTCAGACCCTACTGCAAGTGACGGAAATTCGTTAAGCTGGAGAGCTTTTGGAAATACATACGGACCAACAGGCGAGCATAAAGATTTCTTAAGTCGTGTTCAAAGTCAACTGAAGAAGGTAAAAGCTCAACTACAGCCCATTGTTAGCTCAACGATTCCTGCTCTCGAAAATGATTTAAACGAAGCTGGTGCACCTTGGGTTGAGGGGCAAGGACTAATTAAGAATTAAACCAAGTTTAAGATAGTGAGCAATAAAGCCTGGATTTTTATTTGGGCTTTTTCTATTTTGCTCTGAAAAATTGAAAAAGAACATGTTAATTAGTATTAGTTTAATAGAATCAAAAATAAATGATTGGCCAAATAACAAGTGAACTAATCGTAGAATTACGAAGTAAAAAACGAAAGGCTAATAGAGCCTTAAATTCATCCTCGGCGTACTGATAGCTATCTGAACTAAACATAAACTGTTCACATAAAGTTGTATTTTAATCTACTGGATTATTCTTCGGATTCTATGACATCCTCTAGATGTCTAAGGGCAATTCATTGGAGACAAGTACCAACGTTTACTTGGCCATTAGTAATCAATTTAGTTTCAGAGACGCCATCTTCGGAAGACTTTTATTTGTTTCCTGCCAAAGTACCATGTTCTATAATTTGTAAATCATTAGCAATCCTTTTCAGCAATACATCAAAATCATCTTGATTGATGAGGTTATCTTTATAATTTGGGAAAATCTCCTCCATGGGAATCTTGTGATTTAAATTAATGGTAAATTGATAAAAGTTGGTAAGTGATTCCCCCTTAGTATTTAATAGCGGAACGTTTAAAATAATCGGATTGACCGTATTACCTGTTGAATCAGGTATTATCCATGGCCTAGTTGAGGTTAGAACATCGAGATCACGCCTTAAGGGTACATTTATACGAGGTATCCGTTTTTTGTTCGTGTACCATTTGTTATTAATGGCGTCATAGGCATCGTAGGTATCTTTTGCCGTCTTCACCACATCCAAACTATCTAATGTAGATGTAATTAGCCTTGTTGCGGCCATATTGAACGGGAGCTTTGATCGTAGAGTCTTCATACCAACGTGTATTCCAAGTAAATTTGAATAAACGTCCTCAACTGAAAAACTTGAAAACTTTTCCGGCATTAAGGGCAGGGTAGATGCACCAAACCAAGTAGATATTTCGTGCCAGAGTGAAAAGTCATAAGCAATTTTCCCTGCCAACAGCATACAATCACGGTTATCGAGCGCTTCTGGTACATTCAAAGTTAAAGTCTTACGTCCTGCTTCGTTCCGCAAGGGCAAAACCACTTCCCCCTTTCCTCTACTATTTAAAATGGCGGTATACAAATAGCGTGTCCAATCAATTTGATCTCGTAAATGACCAATATCTATAAAGCCACCCTTATGGGTGTAAATTGTTCCCGTGCCTTCACGCTTATTACCCATATAGTGATGTTCGCCTAAATCGTCAACACTTATTACTTGATCAATGTTTACAAATGGCACACCCCATAATTTTAAATCATAACCAAAAGCACAACAGGCCCTAATAATACGAGGGGGAATTTTGTTTAGATTAACACCATCATCTTGTATGTTTTGCGCATCTATGATTATAGGCTTAACTACAAAGCCTAGTAAAATCAGGAGTTTTACGCTATTTAGTATTGTTTTGTACATGTCTAATTTCGTGATGCTTAACAATCAATATTATAGCTTGTGACGTTCTAGCATATCTGGATAGAGTTCATCTTCAACCCACATAAAATTGGGGAATATGCGAATTATTTTCTCATAGCATAATTTGGCTAGATGTATTTGATCTGTGGCTTCGTATGCCTGCCCTAAAGCGGTCATAGTGTTTATGTACATCCAGTTATTTACAACCAGTCCTTGTTTTTCAAAACTTTTTACTGCCTTTTTGTAGTGCTCGATTGCTTCTGCCTTATCACCACCAAAAGCTGATGGACGATAATACATTGAATTGCCCTTTTCAATATTACCTTGGATGTTCTCCGGATCTAGTTCTATCGATTTATTTATGTATTTCATACTTTTTGGGCCTAAGTAAATGGCTTTTAATTTTGAAATACCAATGGTGAACGCAATGTAAGCTCCTTTATATGCCAATAGGGTTGAGTTTTCAGGTGATTCATCCAATAAGGCATCAATTATCGCCTCTGATTTCTTAATATATACTGCGGCAGCATCAAATTTTTTAGCACCAATTAGCCAAGCTGTATAACCGTAGTAATAACTGATCAGTTCTAATTTCTCGGCTACATTATTCTGATTCACATTTTTTTCGCAAGTGTGCATTATTTTGTGCCACTTATCCATTTTACCTCTAGAATAGGCTTTGTATATTGAATCGCGGTAGGCACTTTGAGAAAAACCCTGTTGACTTGAAAGCAACAAAGTAATCATCACAAGTACTAATCTTGCAAGATGTTGCGGCCTTTCCATAGTATTTTTCGCTGTTTGTTGTTAATGAGCCCTTTAATTATTATTACAAGAAATATGATATGTTGTGGGAGTGTTAATAATATGTTTTGAACTACTGATTGTTGGCTTGCCAAACTTACAAATAATCGGATTGATAGGATACCTGCGATATATGCAGTGAACCACAATACGCCCATATTAAAATAGATGATAAAGGGAGCCAATGTAATTATGATCCCAAAGGAAACAGTTATCAATTTACTATTGCCAAAGAATTGGAATATGTTTTTCGTGAAGCCGGTAATGGCAGCATCTAGTCCATTGTACATTCGGCAGGAAATATCGCTATCTCCTAAGCGCGTATCGCTGGCTAGATTTTTTTGTTTAAATAATCTAAGTATAACGATATCTTCTACACTGGAAGATTTACAATTTTCATGAGGCCAAATAGCCTTGTATGTTGCTGCTTTGAACATCATAAATTGTCCGTTGGCCGCTGAAAATGCTTCATTATTTGACTTTCGAATTAGAGAAAGAGGAAGTAAACTTAACAAAATCCAGTTCATAAGCGGAACTGAAACTTTTTCACCGAGCGATTTGAATAGTTGCTTTGGGAATATGGATAATAAGTGAAGTCCGTATTTCTGAAAATGGCTTGTACTGCGTATAATCAGGTCTTTTTTAATGTTTACATCCGCATCCAAAAAGAGCAATATACTGCCAGTTGCAGCTTGTGCTAGTTGGTGACATGCATAATTCTTACCCAACCAACCTTTTGGAAGTTGCTCTCCATTGATTATTTTAATAGTAGGTTGAAGGGTTGCCCAATGGTTGACGATGCTTTCAGTTTTATCATCGGAATAATCGTTATAGACGATGATTTCTAGCTTAGGGTATTCCAAGCCTGATAATTGTTCTAGCAGGGTTCCAATAGTGTCTTCCTCATTGCGGGCGGGTATTAAAATTGAAACGGAAGGAACTATTGCCAATGACGATACCTTTGGCAAATAAGCAAACGAAAGATAATTAAAGAGTGCCACGAGCAACCGGATAATTAACAGACCTAAAAGAAAATAACACAGGTAAATCATGTAACACCTTGTTTTGAAAAACACACTTCTGCAAAACGATTAAAGTCTTTTTCTACATCTTCGGCGCTGGTATTCGCGTTTATGCTCTGTGTTTCGTAATATGCACAAATATCAGGTCTAAGTTTGGCTCCATAGTTAATAAGGTTAATATTAAAAACCAATTGAAAATTATTTTTTGTGTTTTCCAAAATATGGGTTAGCAAGCCTTTTTCAAAAGAAAACTCTCTCGTGTAGATGCTGTTGATTTTTCCTTGTGGAAAAAACAGGAAAAGGTTCTCTTTGTCCCGTAATAGTTCAACAGCGTAATCCAGACTTGCTAAACTAGAGCGCTTGCCTTTGCTAATGGAACAAGCGCCAATTTTAGTTAATAGCATATTTTTACGAAGCTCTTTTTCAAGCATCATGAAGTTAAATCTTCGCTTGAAAACTTTAAGGTTCAATAAGATTTGAATAAAACCATCGTAAAATGAGAAATGATTACTGATTATGAGTATAGGAAGTCCTTTGTCTTCGTAATGACCTTTGAATTGGACACTATCAAAAAAAAAGCCTATTAGTATTTTTGTGTAATATTCTGAAAATTTTACAACGAATTTACTGTGATTGGCACGTATCATTTTTTAATATTCATTATGAATAGCTATAATTACAAAAAAGCCAAGTTGTATAAAAAACAACCAGCGTGCTGGTCTATTTTGTGTATCTATTTTAAATTTTTGAATAGCCCAATTAAATACAAGAGCTAATAGAAACCAAACCACGTAGTTACTTACAGGCGGATCATTTTTTGAAAATGACCACATATCCATTAAGGGGGCTACTTTTTCAAGTAAGATATCATATAGCACCATTAGTAATGCGGCGCCTACGATGATTGGAATGTTTTTGGATGTGTATTTCGATACTATACTATTAGAAGCATACGTTAAGAAAACCCAATTGAGGCCAATAATAACAGGCACATCGGCTATCTTGGCACCAAGCCCTTGACCGTAAACGTACGTACCGAATAATCTACCTGTTGCTACACCGATAATTTCCGTGATAAAACTCAGGATGAAAATACCTACTAAAACTGAAACTACCTTTAAATTCCATTCTTTATGATGTAAAAAGATGGCTACAGCAACTAATACTAAGGTGTACGGTGTGCTTAGCATAAACATTGTATTGGTAATAGGTGTAAAATACAAAACCAACCCAAAAAAGTAAAAAACTATAAAAGCTATCGGAAGACCTTCATTAATCAAGTATTTCGATATCCTGTTCATCTATTATGCTGGTATTTCGTTATCAACAATTTTGGCACTGGCCAAGCAGAGCGGTATTCCACCACCAGGGTGAACACTTCCGCCTACAAAATACAAGTTCTTTATGCCTTTAAGAAAATTTGGATGCCTTAAGAATGCAGAAAACATAGAGTTGGATGAATTGCCATAAAGTGCCCCTCCCTTACTCAATGTATTTTGCTCAATGGTTATCGGTGAAGCAATTTTCTCGTGTTCAATATAATCTTCGATATTCGTTTTAAGAGATTTGTTGATTTTGTTAACGATATTCTTTTTTGTAACGCGTATCAGTTTATCCCAGTTCTCCTTACTATTAGAAGGTGCGTTAACCATTACAAACCAGTTTTCGCAATTTTTTGGCGCATCGCTTTTTACCATTTTGGAACTAACGAAAATATAGACTGTAGGATCGGTATCTATGGTTTTTTTATGAAATAGATTATTAAACTCTTTTTTATAATCGGCACTAAAAAGAATATTATGTAAATCTAACTCTGGAAACTCCTTATTAACCCCCCAGTAGAATACCAAGGCCGATGATGAAGGTTCTAAGCGATTAAATCGTTTTTTTAATGGGTGGTCCATCAGGTTGTTCATTACATAATTAATATCCGAGTCCGATACAATACTATCAAAAGTGAGCACCTGCCCCCCAACTGTTAATCCAACGGCCTTTTTGTTTTTTACCTCGATGGACGTAACCAATGAATTAAAATTAAACTGAACTCCTTTTTTTAAGGCAAGCCGATAAATATGCTGCACTATAGTATACATTCCTTGTTTTGGAAAATAAGTTCCCAGATTATTCTCGAGATGCGCTATGACGTTTAAAGTTGCTGGTGCTTTATAAGGATTAGAACCGTTGTAAGTGGCATACCTATTAAACAATTGAATAAGCAATGGGCTATTAAAAGTACTGCTATTATCACCATGCATGGTTTTGTAAAAACGAATTTTATGCACTCGCAAAAGCGATTTTAAAACCGAAAGCTTCAATAAGTTTTTAATTTTATGCAAGGAATTGAAAAGGAAAATATCTGACGTAATTTTATATATCAAAGAAGCGCGCTTAAAATAATCGGTGATATTGGAAGGGTCCTCTCCCAGTTGTCTTGCACATTCATCCGCGAATTTTTGTTGATCTGACCAGGCAATTAGATTTTCTCCACTGTTGTAGAAATACTTGCATAGCACATCAAGTTTTTTGTAAGCAAAAGTTGATGGAATAGTTTCACCGGCCGCTATATAAAGTTCCTCTACCAATTCTGGCATGGTAAATAGGGAAGGACCAGTATCAAATCGATAACCTTCCATATGGATCTCACTAATTTTTCCTCCGGCAGCCCCATTCTTTTCGAACACGGTTACTTCATGCCCCTTGGATGCTAATCTACACGCTGCAGCCAATCCACCTATCCCGGAACCAATCACTGCAACCTTCATCTGTCTTTAGTTTTTTTTGACCTCGTTTCCAATATGTAAGTTAGCGCCAAAGGCAATAAAAGCAGAGAAAAATTATAGAATATATCTTCAAATGGAATTGAAAAAATACGAATTCACAAAATTACTCCCTGGTTGTAATCAAAAACGGCTTGTTCAATTCCAGTTCCTGTTAAGATTCCGTTGATTATAAAAAATGGGATAAGTAAAAGCGGGTATATGGCTAGATAGTACTGTACCACTTCTCTGGCAAAATAATAACTGAATAAGAGTATGGACGGTAGAACAAGAAAAACTACAAAAGTATAGGTAAGATTTTGATTTGTGAATGACATTACAATTGAGAACCCTACTAATAGACAAGTAAAAAATTTCGTCCATTTTTCGTTTAACTTGAATTTCGGAAAATGAAATTGAACTGCGTAGAACGAGAATGCACATGCATACGGAATGATAATAAAAAATAGGTACTCTTCTAAAGGAAGCTTATTTATATAAATACCCGAATTATAGATTGGGTTAAAAAACCAATAGCCCATATGCGTGAAGATGATATCCCAAACTACGAAAATGAACATTGTTATTAAGATTGCTGGTAGAAGATACTTCCAACGCCTATAAAGCCTAAGGTTGTTCTCGAAACTAAAGGCTAAGGGTCCAGCAAGTGAAATACTAAGTATGATTAAATAGAGTGACATAGTTTGTAATTTTCTTGTGCTCTATGCCAGTGTAAGTTTATTGGTGATGTAAGTAGCAATGCTTGCCGGTATCTTAAGCCTCTTAAGTATTGGAATTTGCTGGTTAAGTAATTTCTCTACAGGTGTACAATTTATCTTAGTTATAAGTTCACTACAATAAAGATTGGCTACATACACTTCGCTTCATTTTTTCTTGAATTTTTAGATTGTAACTTAATTTCTATTAAAGCAACCCAAAAATCCTTATTAAGATTCTTTGCGAATTTAGTAATCTTTTTCAAACTCGTCTATTTTTATATGGAGTCTTACTAGACTTTTAAAGGCATAAAACTACTAGTAATTATGTTTTTTGGTGCACCTTAATTTGGCTTAGTGCAATCCTGTAAAACTCATTCATCTGCATGTGTATCCGCCTCATAGCCATCAACATATTTAAAATCTTTAAACCAATAGGTGGAGGAAATAACATTAAAAATTAATTCATTTTCTTGCCCTTTTTCCATTTTTAATTGCCAGATAATGTCCTTTGCTTCTGGAAATTTTTCACCATCAATTTGTTCATCGAATAATCGGTATATCAAATTATTTGGGGGTAATCCCTTTACTAATAATCGAATTAAGGATGCTTCTGGGTATTCATCAAAAATTTGTGAGACTCCTTTTTCTTTACCTATGATACTTACCGTGAACGATACTGCCTCCGGATGGGGAAAAGTACCTTCAAAGGCATCATACAGAAGTTGATGTACCTTGAAAAAATTCTCGTGCATGGAAAGGTCCGCATATTCTTCCCATAGTTTTTCATCTAATAGTTCGTTGGATAAATTGTCAATCTGCCCAGAGTTGAGCTTCTCCTTAAAAACATATTCTAGCACTAGTTTGGCGGCATCTTCGGGTTCGTTATCCGTTAATGACATTAAGCACATTTCCTTTAATTCTGCAGCAGCTAATTCGGCAATACCATCAAACTCCATGATTTCCAAAAGAGCCCTATAATCCTGTTCTATCCAAGAGCTCGGCAACTCGGTTATTGTTTTGTAACCATTACGTTTTACAGTGAATATTTTCTTCATTACTAAAAATTTAAAACCATTTTCTTTTTCTAAAATAAATAAGCATAAGTATGGCAACAGTAATCATTACCGCCCACATTATGTGGTAACTATATTTATAATGTAGTTCTGGTACGTTATCAAAGTTGGTACCATAGATACCTGCAATAAAGGTCAAGGGGATGAAGATAACCGAGAAAATGGTGAGGAACTTCATGATATCGTTCAGTTTGGTGCTGATGGATGTATGGTAAAGATTCAGTTGATCATTCAAAATTTCCCTATAGCTGTCGGACGAATCCGTTACTTGATTAATATTATCCCTTAATTCCTTAAAATGTACGTAAGTTGAATCGTAAATAAATTCAGATTCCATCTTGGAGAGTGCCAAAATCATTTCTTTTGCCGGACGTATATTTCTTCTGAGATAATTTAATTCCCGTTTATAGATATTTATCTTCTTAATGATTGATTTATTAGGTTGGTCACCAACACTTTCCTCGAGCGCCTCGATTTTTTCACCCAGAAAGCTCAGAATATAAATATAGTTATCTATAACAATGTCTAATAGCGCAAAAGCTAGGTAATCTGTCCAACCGTTACGGATTCTTTTTCTTTTATTTCTAATACGTTCTCTAATAGGCTCAAAAACATCTCCCTTTTTTTCCTGAAAAGAAATTAGAACGGATTTTGTTAAAATAAGACTGAGATTCTCCACGGAAATGGTATTTGTTTCCTCTTCCAGTTGTAACATTTTTATGGAAATAAAGATGCAATTCTCATATTCGTGCACTGTAGGCCTAGCGGTCGTATTCATTACATTGGCAAGTACCAACTCATCTAGATTAAACCCCTTGGCAACTTCCCTCATCACCATTTCATTATGCAGGCCATCTATATTTAACCAAGTAACGGTTTTTTTGTCCTGATAGGCAATGGCATCGGTTACCTTTTTAATTGCATTTTCCTCTATTGTTTCGGAATCAAAA
>JBARUM010000821.1:0-9265 GCA_049645725.1 Maribacter sp. | reverse complement strand
CAAGGATACTTTGACAGCTGGGCTTCAATATTCTTTTTAAGGACAAAGCGATCCTCCAAAATTAATTTTGGAGGATCGCTTTTCTAAAATCATTTAATAGGCTGGCATGTTTGGAAGATGATAATTTTAGCACCTGTCTTATTAGTGCGTTTTCAATATTTGGTATCTTTACATCCATGTTGGGATTTCGTTTGTATGTCTTGACGTCGAAAACCATAAATTTTTCAAAAATGATTTCCAAAAAATTCTTATTGCCTATATTCACCTTAACTCTAGTTCTATTTATATCATGTAAAGAAGAAAAGAAAGTAGAGGAAGGTCCAACACAAATGGAACAGGTAATGGCAATTCATGACGAGGTTATGCCAAAAATGGGAAAGCTTGGTAAGCTAGTAGGTCAGTTAAAACCAATGGCAGATTCGTTGGGCGCTGAATCTCCACATGCTAAAGCAATGTTAGATTTACAAAAAGCCAATGAATCCATGATGGATTGGATGAGAGGTTTTGGAGACAGGTTTGATTCTGATGAAATCTTAGAAGGGAAAATACTTTCTCCCGAAAAACAAAAATGGTTGGACGAAGAAGAGGAAAAAGTTAAAGCTGTTAAAGAACAGATTAACACAAGCATTTCCCAAGCCGAGGCTTTGTTGAACAAGTAACCTTTCACCGGCGTTCAGAACGGTAAATTTCCTAAATCTACATTTCCACCAGAAATGATAATGCCAACTTTTTTATTTCTATAATCATCTGGGCTTTCAGATGCATCACGAATTAAAGCTGCCACAGTAACCGCGCTAGAAGGCTCAATAATAATTTTCATCCGCTCCCAAACCAATCTCATCGCAGTAACTATTTCTTCTTCTGTAACCCTTACTATTTTTGATACATGATGTTTTATGATGGGGAAATTAATATCTCCCAAGGTAGTTTTGAGTCCGTCAGCAATAGTATTTACGGTGTCGTTACCCTCAATTTTACCGCTGTTCAGTGACCTATACGCATCATCAGCCTCAAAAGGTTCTCCACCTAGTACCTTGCAATTAGCTCCAAAGTAATGAGCGGCTATTGCCGAACCAGCTATAAGTCCTCCTCCGCCAACTGGACAAAAAATATAATCTAGGTCAGAATGATTCTTCAATAATTCCAAGGCAGCAGTTCCTTGTCCCATAATTACGTTTAAATCATTAGAAGGGTGTAAGAACGTAGCGCCAGTTTCTTGCGCAATTTTATCCGCAGCGCCTTGTCTTGCTTCCAAAGTGGGTTCACATTCGTAAATTATTCCTTGATACACTTTTACTCCAATTTTTTTAACCTTTGGAGCAGAAGACGGCATTACAATGTGGGCTTTGACACCTAAACTTTTGGCCGCCAATGAAACGGCTTGGGCAAAGTTTCCGGAGGAATGGGTAACTACCCCTTTTGCCCTTTGTTCATCAGACAATTGTAATATAGCATTGGTTGCTCCACGTATTTTATAAGCTCCCGCACGTTGAAAGTTTTCGCATTTAAAAAAGACCTTTGCATTTATAATTTCATTTATTAATCGTGAAGATAGTACAGGTGTATTATGAATGTAAAGTTTTATTCTTGAGTGGCAATCCAATAAATCTTGCTTTTGCATAGCCTTAAGGATTTACTATTTCCATTTAATCGATTCTATTATTCTACGGATATCATTTTGTAAATAAGCAGCAGCGGGAAGAATAGAATCGTAATTGGGCTTTGAGTAAAAATAGACCGCACCTGTTAAAAAATGCTTCGTACTATCTGTCACATAAAATTGCGATTGCGAAGCAGCATCACCTTGAACTTCAAAAAGCGCTCCATATACTTTTGCTTTGGGGTTTACATAAGGTTGCTCTACAATATTATCTGCTTTTGTAGCATGCTCATAACTCAACCTTTTCGCATCCTTAATCAGTTTGTCCAAATTATCCCCTACACTCTTATAGTTTATGAATATTGCTCCGTTCATATTTGGATAACTAAGGGTAACCGCTTCTCTGCCACTAGATTCTATATTAGCAAACTCATTGTATTGAAAGGTGAAATCCTTTGTTTCTATGGTCGCCAATTTACCTAGGGGGTATTCTAAACGAATTTGAGCTTTAGGTTTTGGAATTTGTTCTTCCTTACAGGATAATACCAATAGGAGGAATACCATAACAACCGTTAAATATTTAAACTTCATGTGGCAGCGTGACTTTTATTTGTTTCAATCTTTTTTTATCAAGGCTTTCCACTATAAATTGAAAATTATCGAACACTATTTTTTCACCTCTTTTTGGAAAACTTCCTGCTATTTCCAGAACAAAACCGGCGATGGTCTCTGACTCTCCCTTATTTTCCTCAAAAATCATCTCATCTTCTAGTTTAACCACCCTGTAAAAATCTTTGAGTGTGGTTTTACCCTCAAAAACATAGTTATGGTCATCCAATTTTGAAAAAATTAAATCTTCATCATCAAACTCATCACTTATATCCCCTACAATTTCCTCAATAATATCTTCTAGGGTAACGATACCCGAAGTACCCCCATATTCATCGACAACAATGGCCAAATGATTTTTCTTTGCCTGAAATTCCGCTAGCAAATCATCTAGTTTTTTGTTTTCCGGAACAAAATAAGGTTCTCTTATCAATGTCATCCAATTAAATGACTTTCTATCTAAGTAGGGTAGCAAGTCCTTTACGTAAAGTACACCCTTCACATTATCAATGTTTTCTGAATAAACGGGAATTCTGGAATAACCGTTTTTTTTGATTTCCTCTAAAATTTCCAAAAATTTCATTTGGTCGTTAAGGGAGAAAATATCAATACGTGGTCGCATCACCTGTTTAGTATCCGTATTACCAAAAGAAACAATGCCCTCCAAAATTTTCTGCTCCTCTCTTGTGGTATCCCCGTCAGAGGTAAGTTCCAAGGCCTGGGATAGATGATCCACACTTAAATTGGACTTTCCCTTGCCTAATTTTTTATATAAAAAGATAGTCCCTGAGCGCATGGGCAAGCTTAAAGGGGAAAACAAAAAATCCAATACCCTTAAAGGATAGGCCATGAAGTTAGAAAAACTCATCCTGTTACGATTAGCGTATACCTTTGGAAGTATCTCCCCAAACATTAATATTAAAAACGTAGCGACTATTACTTCTAGTAGGAACCGCAACGAAACCAATCCAAAAATAAATTGGTTTATGTTGGAAAACAACGTGTCCCCGATTACATTGAAAAGTAATACAACCCCTATATTAATTGCATTGTTAGCAATAAGAATGGTAGCCAACAACTTTTTAGGTCGTTCAAGAAGCTTAATTAATATAATTCCTTGAGGGGTCTTCTGTTCTTCAATTTCGTTGGCTTCTGTCGGAGAAAGTCCAAAAAGGGCCACTTCCGCGCCGGATACTAGCGCCGAGCAAATCAATAAAATTAGTAGTACGGCAATATTCAGCACAAAGCTACCGTCCATAACCATAAAAAATAAAGTATAAAGTAAGGGGTCAGGATCCAATAGTTACTAATTTATATAATTTAGAAAGGTAAATCGTCTTCCTGTTCTGGCTCACTCACTTTGACCGTTGCATTAGAGGCTATCTCTCCAGTATTTTGTGCCTTAGTCGGTGCAGTTTGCGCTTGGTTATTGGCCATGCTTTCCTTTTTAGTGGAAAGAAAGGTGAATTCCTGTACGTGAACTTCAGTAGTATATCTGGTGTTTCCGTCCTCACCTTGCCACTGTCTATTCTTAAGCCTACCTTCCACATAAACTTTATCGCCCTTGCTAAGATATTTTTCACAAATTTCGGCAGCTTTGTTCCTAACCACGATATTATGCCAATCTGTATTGGTAACGCGCTCCCCGGTCTGTTTGCTTGTATAAGTCTCGTTTGTGGCAATTGGGAACCTTCCAATACTACCGCCGCCCTCAAAATAATGCATCTTTACCTCATCGCCTAGATGCCCAATTAACATCACTTTATTTAATGTACCGCTCATTTCGTTATAATATTAATATTTAGGGTGTAAAATATTGCTTTCTTCCAGGTAAAACAACGTACAATCCTAAAGTCTACTCTAAGATATATTTAATGTTCCAAAAGTACTAAAATTTAAATGCATCTATAAAATCCGCTATCAAAACCGGAACAGGATATTCTTCCAAATTAGATAGGGGAATTCCGTTAGATAAAACCTCATCAGTTTCTAAAATCCAAAACTTGGTATATAGATGTTGATGGGATAATTTATGCACTACAGGTTTTGAGTCAAATAGAGAAATTCTAGGGTTAGAATCCCATTTCAATATTTTATCGCGGGTTTTTTCAATATGATTCGCTTCAACCTCTGATTCGGTTTCCAACAAGGGAAACTCCCATAGGTTTTGCCATATTCCTTTACCTTTTCGTTGCTTAAGCACTGTACTTTTATTACCCATTTCGTCCGAAAAGATTGGAACTAAATAATTAAAATACCGGTTCCTCACCTTGGTCTTTTTAAGTTTAATGGGAAGCGTATCTGTTTTTCTTTCTTTTAAAGCAATGCAACTCCCGTTAAGGGGGCAAAAGAGACAATTCGGTTTTTTTGGCGTACACTGGATAGCTCCAAATTCCATAATACCCTGGTTATAGTCCCTAATATTTTCCGCATCCTTTACTTCATTGGCCAGTTTCTTAAAGTACTTGATGCCTTCTGTAGAATTTATAGGTATCTGAACACCAAAATATCTAGATAAAACCCTATAAACGTTACCATCTACAACGGCATGGGGTTCATCAAAACAAATTGAGGAAATAGCACTGGCTGTATAATCCCCAACACCTTTGAGTTTTAAAAGTTCTTGATGCTTTTCCGGGAATTTACCATCATAGATTTCCACTACCATTTTAGCGGTAGCATGTAAATTTCGTGCTCTAGAATAATAACCAAGGCCCTGCCATAGCTTCAGCACCTTCTCTTCTGTCGCATTGGCGAGATCCTCAACTTTAGGAAAGGCACTTATAAACTTTAGGTAATAGGGTGTTCCTTGTGCCACACGGGTCTGTTGCAACATTATTTCCGATAACCATATTTTATAAGGATCGCGGGTCCTCCGCCAAGGAAGGGTACGCTTATTTTGACCGTACCAAATCAATATTTTCCTGGAAAAAAACATCTACAATAATACTAAGCGATAAAAGTAGCAGTTTAAATACTTAAAATTAGCCCTTTAGAAAGAAAGATTGAATTTAATTTATATATTTGCAACCCGAAAAAACATACAGAAAATATAATATTGTAAGATGACGAAAGCGGAAATTGTATCAAAAATCTCAGATAAACTGGGAATTGAAAAAGGAGATGTTCAAGCAACGGTGGAATCCTTTATGGAAGAGGTTAAAACTTCATTAGAAGGGGGAGATAATGTTTACCTAAGAGGTTTTGGTAGTTTTATCATTAAAACTAGAGCAGAAAAAACCGGAAGAAACATTTCTAAAAATACGACCATAAAAATACCCGCGCACAACATTCCCGCATTTAAGCCGGCAAAAGTTTTTGTTGAAGGAGTAAAGAGCAACGTACAAGTAAAATAACAATAATCTAAAAAGAATAACTTTATGCCGAGTGGTAAGAAAAGAAAAAGACATAAGGTAGCTACCCATAAGCGAAAGAAGCGCAGAAGAGCTAACCGACACAAGAAAAAGTAGTTTTGTTAAACTACTTTTTCGTTTTATATGTTCTTTGACATAGAGGTTCTAAAAAGAATCTCGACAGATTGATCATAATCTGTTTATGAAATTGTTTAATCATTCCGCTCCTCAATAGCGATAGTTATCGCAGAAGATCGGATAAAAATACATTCAGGTGAATAGAGAATTAATCGTAAGATCTAGTTCCGATGCCGTAGATTTTGCCTTATTAAAGGACGGTAAACTCACTGAACTGCATAAAGAGGAAGATAATAATGATTTTTCCGTTGGCGATATTTTTCTGGCCAAAATACGGAAGCCTGTAACTGGTCTCAACGCTGCATTTGTAAATGTTGGGTATGAGAAAGATGCATTTTTGCATTATCACGATCTGGGACCTCAATTATCTTCCATGCTCAAGTTCATAAAACAAGTGAGTACCGGAAAACTAAGGGATTATTCCCTTAAGAACTTTCCGTTCGAAAAGGACATTGATAAGAACGGCGTAATAACAGATGTTATTAAAGCCAACCAATCTTTGTTAGTGCAGATTGTCAAAGAACCCATTTCAACCAAAGGACCAAGAATTAGTTCAGAGCTTTCAATAGCTGGGCGTTATCTGGTCATGGTTCCTTTTTCCGACCGTGTCTCCGTATCTCAGAAGATAGGTAGCAATGAAGAGAAAGATAGGTTAAAAAGACTTGTGAGAAGTATAAAACCTAAAGGATTTGGTGTTATTATAAGAACAGTCGCCGAAGGTAAAAAAGTGGCAGAGCTAGATAAAGATCTAGAAAACTTGCTGAACAAGTGGTCAGCAATGTGTAAAAAATTATACCGCGCTAAAACACCTTCAAAAGTATTGGTAGAACTTAATAGGGCATCTTCTATTTTAAGAGATGTTTTTAATGATAGTTTTACCGGAATCCATGTTGATGATGATACGCTTTATAGTGAAATTAAGGATTATGTAGTTGAAATTGCTCCGGAAAAAGAAGGTATAGTAAAGCACTATAATTCCCAGGTTCCTATTTTTGAAAAGTTTGGTATAGAAAGACAGATTAAAACGTCTTTTGGTCGCACGGCAACGATGAGCAAGGGTGCCTATCTAATTATAGAGCATACTGAAGCTCTGCACGTAGTCGACGTAAATAGCGGCAATAGATCTAACAAAGCAAAAAACCAAGAAGATACTGCTTTAGAAGTCAATCTATTGGCAGCCTCCGAAATAGCTAGGCAATTACGTCTAAGAGATATGGGAGGTATTATAGTTGTGGATTTTATAGATATGGTAAAAGCACAGCACAGAAAGAAACTTTTTGAGCATCTCAGGGATGAGATGAAAGATGATCGCGCAAAACACAAAATTTTACCGCCCAGCAAATTTGGCCTTATCCAAATTACCAGGCAACGTGTTAGACCAGAAATGAATATCAAGACTACCGAGGAGAACCCAAATAACAATGGGCAAGAAGTAGAAGCTCCAATAGTGTTGATAGATAAAATAAACGTGGATTTAGAGCGACTTTTAAAGGGTCCTGCAAAAGACAACAGTATAACACTAAATATACACCCGTTCATTGCAGCCTATATTACAAAAGGCTTCCCGTCTATGCGTACCAAATGGTTCTTGGAGCATAAAAGATGGATAAAAATACAACCTAGAGATGCGTATACGTATCTTGAATACCGCTTTAAGAATAAAGACGGTAAAACTATTTACTAAAGTACCAAAGCGACTTTCCAAAACGGAGGTCGCTTTTTTTATTTCATTATTTTTAAAAAATGAATTCACACAAGGCATTTTCTATTCAAGAAGCCATTAAAAAAATGGAAGGTTATTGCGCTTATCAAGATCGTTGTCATAAAGAGGTAATACAAAAACTTAGGGATATGAAAATGATTCCTATGGCCATTGATGAAATTGTTACCGGTTTGATTCAGGAAAATTATCTCAATGAAGAACGTTTTGCCAAAAGTTTTGCTAGAGGCAAGTTCAAAATTAAAAAGTGGGGTAAGAAGCGTATTGTTAACGAACTAAAACAAAGAGGTATTACCAAATACAATATTTCAATAGCTTTACGGGAAATTGATGAAGGGGACTACCTGAACACCTTAGATATTTTAGCAAAAAAAAGATTAGGGCAAATCTCCGAATCCAACGTCCAAAAAAGGAAAAAAAAACTGGCCGACTATCTTCTATATCGTGGTTGGGAGAGTCATTTGGTCTATGGAAAACTTCAGGAGCTAATTAAGTGAAAAACTAAAGCACCGTACTAACTTCCGGACTGTTCTTCAAAGGCATAACTGTTAGTTCTAGTTATGGCCTTTACATTCTTTTTATCTATCCATTTCTGACCTTGTATTTTGCGCATCAAAACATCAAAATGTCGCATAAAAAAAATGTTATAGGCCGCATGTGCAAAATTTAGAGGGTTTCTTGCCAAAGCTCTAAGACTCATAGAAAATCCTGGTGTCCTATACTTCATATAATGCCAATAGCCCTCAGGCATGTACAACACTTCACCATGCTTTAAGGTGGTACTATAGCCAGAAGCTCTTTTTAAAGCGGGCCACTTCTCCAAATCGGGATTTGAAAAATCAATGCTCTCGTGCGTAATCATGGAATGTGGCACCTTGTAAAGGTACTTGTTCTCTGACTGAGGAAATAAAATACACTCCTTTTCACCTTCAAAGTGAAAGTGAAAAATATTTGCAAAATCTATATCGTAATGCATAAACGTATGCGAATTCTCTCCACCAAAGAATAGCATAGGTACACTTTTCAATAAACGAATACCAAAGTCCGGGTAAGTAAAATCTTTTTGTAGTTCAGGTACTTCTTTGAGAACATTCCAAAGAAAAATACGGAATTTTGTAGGCTTCTTTTTTAGCAAATCAACATAATCGGACATCTTCATCTCCGCATGAGGTTCGTTAAAACCGTCATCATGATGTACTGGTCTGTCATCATAGAGCGGCACTGTTTTATCTCCCGCCATTTTCTTCATATAGTCCAGGGACCATTTGGAATGTGCAGGCCAGCCACCATTAAATTCTTCTATTACAACAGGAAGCTGTGGCTTTAAATAGTGCTTAATAAAGTCTTGCTTGGATAGATTTCTTACCCTTGGAATTTCAACTAACTTCAATGGTATTTGGGTTTTTAGGAACCCCAAAGTTAATTAACCTAAAGAAAATATTTTCTTAAAAATTTAATAATGTGAGATTAGTCCGTCAACTTTGCCTTTTCTTTAGCAATTTCATTACGTTCAATTTTATGACCCGGTCTTGTCCATTTTGGTTTCTCACCTAAAGGCTGATATTCAGATTCAGAAGCTTCAACTGTTTTAGGTTGTGAGACCTTAGTGAAGGGCTTTTGAGGATTCAATCCTAATAATTTAAACATTTCCATATCCTCATTCACATCTGGATTAGGTGTAGTTAATAATTTATCTCCGGCAAAAATAGAATTAGCTCCAGCAAAAAAGCACATGGCCTGACCTTCTCTGCTCATCTTGGTACGACCAGCCGACAAACGAACTTGAGTGTCTGGCATTACAATTCTGGTGGTGGCTACCATACGTATCATATCCCAAATCGCAAT
>JBARUM010000820.1:0-14547 GCA_049645725.1 Maribacter sp. | reverse complement strand
TTTTGAAGAATTTAAGGAAGACCTCATGGGTGCGGAAGCCGATATGAGGTCATATCTGGAAACTAGCGATGAATATCTGCGGCTTAGAATTTTTAAGGTAATGATGTACCATGTTACCGGTATTTCGCAACTCTTATTAATAGGTATAGGCTTCGTTTTTGCCTTGCTTTTCCTATCATTTGCTGCTTGTTTAGCTTTGTCCGAAATGATGGACAGCTATTTTAGCGGTTTTATTATCGTAGGCTTTTTTTATGTAATTATAGGGTTGCTGCTATTTGCTTTTAGGGAGAAATTGAACGCAACATTGATTAAAAAATTCTCTAAATACTATTTTGAATGATTATGGTAAAGAAATACAAATCGTTTCAGGAAATAGACGCACGTCTAGAAATTTTAAAACTACAACGCCAAATAGACCAAGAAAGCTTAAAGCTACATTTTAATAAAGCTAAAATAGATTTGGTACCACGTAATTTATTAAAAGGTATAGGTACAAGTTTCACCCATAGCACTACCTGGAAAAATATGCTAATAACCTTTGTGGTTAAAAAAGTATTGGGCGTTCTTCGTAAAATACGAACAAAGGAAATTGAAGAATAGGCAGCCTAAGACAACTACCTCGGGGCAAGTCCACGAAGAATTACTAAGAAAACAATTTTCAAATTTCGAGACAGAGCTCGGAGCGTTCAAATTTCGATTATCGCATAAAATCCGCTACCTGCTCTAATTCATCCCTATCTAGAATTATTATCCTTCTACCACTATCTGTTGTAATTAGACCTTCATCCTTAAAATCCGATAGCGTGCGGATGGCCGTTTCTGTGGCCGTACCGATCATCCCCGCAAAATCTTCTCTTGGAATGGACATTCCTCCGTTCGGCTTGTCTTTGATCATCCCTTTTTTGTAAAGCTGCAAAAGTGCCTTGGCCGCACGTTGCCGTACGGATGCAAAAGCCATATCCACCAAATGGGATTGCACATCAATTAAGTCATTTGAGACCATAGATATAAATTTTTGGGCCACTACATGGTTGCCGTACAACAACTTTAAGAAATCGACCTTTGGGATAGCGCACAGTTCTGCATCCTCTAAAATTACTGCGTTCTCCACATATGTTCCACTGGCATTCAGTAAGGACAATTGTCCAACAAAATCACCAGGTCCATACATACCCGTGACCAGTTCTTTTCCAGATTCCGTACCCTTGTAGGTTTTAATGGTTCCACTTTCTATAAAGTAAAGTGCATGGGCATTATCGCCCTCCCAAAAGATAATTTCTTTTTTTTCATAAAGCCTAAGGCTATGGTTTTTGGTAAGCCCTTCCAGATCTTCATATTCAGCAACTTCCTCCAAAAAAGTGTTGATTCCTTTTAAATTCCTTGTAATTTCTTTTTTTAAGGTATCGTGCTTTTTTAAACGGCAGGCGATGGCATCCAACAGTTCATTATCCTCAAAAGGCTTGGTCAAATAATCGTCAGCGCCAAGATTCATTCCCATGCGCATATCTGCCCTATCGGTTTTTGCGGTCAGGAAAATAAAGGGTGTGTTGGTCATTTCAGGATTGGCGGCAAAGTTGCGTAATACATCATAGCCGTCCATCTGTGGCATCATGATATCGCAGACGACTAAATCCGGCAAAAATGTTTTGGCCTTTTCTATCCCTTTTTGACCATCTTCCGCAGTGCGGACCTCGTAATTTGCCAAAGTTAGGATTTCGGCCGTATTTTCCCTTACCGCTTCATTGTCCTCAATTAATAATATTTTGATCATGATCCATAGATTTAAGGGGGAGTTTAACGGTAAAGGTGCTTCCTTTACCAGGTTTACTCGTAAAGCTAACGGTGCCCACCATCAACTCTGTATACTGTTTTACAATGTGCAGTCCTAGACCTGTACCCTGTATGTTGGTGGCATTCTCGGCACGGAAAAAGCGTTCAAAAAGATGCCCTTGCTCCTTTTCCGGAATTCCGATTCCGTTGTCGATTATATTAAAAAATACCGATTTGAATTCCTGTCTTATTTCCAAAATAACCTCCTGACTTTCACCAGAGTATTTAAGGGCATTGCTTAAGAGGTTTATCAAAATATGACTCAATAGTTTTGGGTCTAAAAAAGTATTGATTTTTATTGCTGTATGTTTAAAGCGTATAAGTTGCCCCTCTTTTTTGGTCGCTACCATTTCATCGATTATAATTTTGCAAAACTGGATCAATTCAAAATGTTGGGGTTTTACCCTTACCTTACCTTCTTCCAACTTGCTTAGTGAGAGAAAATCGTTTAGAATGACCACTAAGTGTTTTACATGGGTACGAATACGTTCCACGTGTTTTTCTCGCCGTTCTTCTTTACCCGGTCCGTTCTGTTTTCCGATCAGGATTGCCGATGAAAGAATAGCGCTCAATGGTGTCCGGAATTCGTGCGATGCCATGGAAATAAAGCGAGACTTCAATTCATTTAATTCACGCTCTACTTTCAATGCCTTTGCCAGTTCCGCCTGTACCTTCTTTTGTTCTGTAATATTGTTATACACAAATAGCGCCCAAACAATACCTTCGCCGTTTGATTTTAATGGGGTCGCATTTACCGCATAAAAGTTGTTCTGGAATGCTATCTCAAAGGAGAGGTTTTTACCCTGTATTGTTTTACGAACGTCCTCTTTTATACTGTCTATTTGGGTTTTGGAGAAAAAAGAGATGTCATCTACTCTTTTCCCCTCAAAATCTGATTTTTTTAAATTGACGCGTTTAAGCTCCTCACCTTCTACATAGACCAATTCAAAATCTGCATTGAACACCACAATAAGTCCTTTGGGAAAGTTTTTGGCAATCGCGGCGAACTGGGCTTGACTCTGCTGCGCTTTATCTTCCGCTACTTGAGTTATTTGTATTTGGTCTTCAAGGTCAAGATTGGTCTCTACCAACTTTTGAACCGTTGCTTCTATTTCTTTTGTACGTTCAGCAACTTTTTCTTCCAGTTTTTCCGCATACTCCTCCAACTGTTTTTTGGTTTGTTGTATGTCCGTAACGTCATTCTGCACCCCAATAAAATAGTTCAACCTATTACTTTTATCATAAAGGGGCGTAATTGATAAATCGTTCCAGAACAGTGTTCCATCTTTACGGTAATTTCTCAATGTTACACGACATGGTTCACCCTCGTTAATAGCTTTTGAAACTAATGCTATTTCATCTTGGTCACGGTCGTCGTTCTGTAAAAAGCGACAGTTTTTTCCAAGTATCTCATCCTGTGTATATCCCGTCATTCTAGTAAAGGCGGCATTGCTATAAATAATGGGAAGATCAGGCTGTTGGGCATCTACTATGATGATGCCATTGCCAGCAACGGCTAACGCATTGTTTCTAAGACGTAATTGATCTTGAATATCCTTTTTCTCTGAAATATTCCGAGAAACAATCAAAACCCGATCTTTATTTAAGGGAACAAGTCGGCATTCATAGTCTTCCGTTCCTCTGGCAACGAGCGAAGTTACTTCAATTGTTTTCATCTTTTTTGAACGAAGTACGTACTTTATGTTCTTCTTCAACTTCTCTCCCATTTCATTGAAAAATAGATTCTTTACATTCTCACCTTCTAAATCGGACCTTGGGGCGATCAAATAGGATACGTCCGGTATATGTATTTCCAATACTGTTCCCTTTTTATTATGGATAGTCAGTACATCAGGTAAAGCCTCAAGAATAGCCTTGTTTTTTTCTTCGCTATCGCGCAGTCTTTTTAGTGCAAGTACCTCCTCGGTCACATCTACTCCGGAACTTATCAAACCACTCACTTGGTTATTTTCATCTTTTACTACTGCATTTCGCCAACGGATCAATTTTCTTTCTTTTTCTTTGGTCACAACCCAATTCTCAAAAACATCCGGAGGTTTAATTGCACCATCTACGATGTTATCGAATAATTGGCTGAGTTCTTTTTGTTCTTTTCTTGGAATACATCTTTGAAACCAGTTTTTTCCAATGATTTCCTCACGAGAATAACCAAGTATTTCACATCCTTTCCTATTGATCAGTTCTATGTTATGATCGATGTTGATTATAAGGAAAATAGATGCTGCCGCATCTAAATACGCGCTCAATGTTTCTCTTTCTCTTTTTAACAAGGACTCCGTTTTTTTAAGCTTGGTAACGTCAGATATGGTTCCGAACATAGTTAGCGGTTCCCCCTTGGAATTATATGTAGCTCTACCGTTTGCGATGACATGCCTAAATGAACCGTCTGGTCTAACCAACCTTTTTTCATGGTTGTAGGGCAGTTTATTCTCAATGGCGAATTGAACCGATTCCATAGCCGCCTCCCTATCCTCAGGATGAATAAAATTCAGAACCGTTTCCGCATTTAACCGTTCGTCCCCAGGAGGAAGTCCGCATATTTTGTAAAATTCGTCAGACCAGCTTCTGGTATCATCCCGTAGGTCCCAAAACCAACTACCTACATGGGCCATTTCTTCAATGGCATCCATCTCCTTTGCTCCTCTTTTTTTGATATCGGGCTGTTTCATGAAGCTATTCCGTTATTTCACATCTTTATTATGAAAACCATACTATTTGCTCGTTCAACACATAATATGGTTTTGTTCAAATGTATCATTGCCACGTAGTGATAAAAATGATATTGGTCATCAATCTGATTTAAGTAGGAAGAATATGATAAAGGTCATTTTATTCAAGAGGGCAGTGACATATTTTCGATATTCAAAAAATGTAGAAATATGAATACTGGTTTGGTACTTTCGGGAGGTGGTATACGAGGTGTTGCCCATATCGGGGCTATTAAGGCCCTTGAAGAATACAACATTTACCCTTCTCATATAGCGGGCACAAGTGCAGGTGCCATCGTAGGGGCATTATATGCAGGTGGCTGCACTTGGGAAGAACTAATGGATTTTTTTAAGACAACACAAATCTTTAGTATAAGCAATTATGCCAGAAAAAAACCGGGCTTTGTGGATACCGAAAAATTCTACGATAATTTGAAATCGTATCTCCCAAAAGATAGTTTTGAATCATTACGCACACCGCTTTTTGTAACTGCCACGAATCTACTTGATGGCACGCTAAAGGTCTTTGATCAGGGAGAACTCATTAGACCTATATTGGCTTCGGCCGCAGTGCCAGGCCTATTTGCACCTGTTCCTTTCGATGACGGCTATTACGTAGATGGCGGCACTTTGAACAATTTTCCCGTCGATCTTATAAAAATGGATTGTAATCAGATTATCGGGATATACGTAAACCCTTTTGAAAAAATGAAGATGAAAGACCTAAAACATGCCCACAATGTATTGGAACGGGCTTATCACATTATGGTCGCGAACGAAACGGTTCTAAAATTTGACGATTGCGACATACTTATACGTCCGGAGCGCATGGCTGAATTCAGTATGTTTTCCTTAAAGAATATGGATACACTTTTTGAATTGGGCTACAATGCAGCCATACAGGCGTTACAAAATAACGGTAAATATCTAAAAACGAATTCAGAAGCAGAATTTGAAGCAATGAACGGTTTTTCAAATAGATAATCCACAAATGGGATGATCCTGACGTAGGTCATTTTAAAAAGCTATTTCCATCGCTAGTTTTGTTTCTATAAACTACATGAAATTGTTCTAAAATAGGATGAAAATGGAAACACAATTAGACATTAAGGAACAGGTTACGCCCATGCCCAGAATTGGGGATAAAGCTCCCGAATTTCAGGCCGTAACTACACAAGGGAACATTAATTTCCCAAAAGACTACAAAGGAAAATGGGTTATTCTATTTAGCCATCCGGCAGATTTTACGCCTGTTTGTACCTCAGAGTTCATGACCTTCGCTAAGTTGGAAGATACCTTCGCAAAAGCCAATTGCAGTCTGGTAGGACTGTCCATAGACGGGTTATATAGCCATATTGCCTGGTTACGTACCATCAAGGAAAAGATCAAGTTCAGGGATATGAAGAACATAGAAGTCAAATTCCCACTCATTGAGGACATTACCATGGAGGTAGCCAAAAAATATGGTATGATACAACCTGGGGAAAGCAAGACCCAGGCTGTCAGGGCGGTATTCTTCATTAATCCAGATGGCTTTATAAGGGCAATTATTTACTATCCATTGAGTTTGGGAAGGAATTTTGATGAAATCTATAGAGCCTTGATCGCTATGCAGACCGCTGACGAATTTTCTGTAGCGACTCCTGCCGATTGGCAACCGGGCGATGATGTTATCGTTCCTCCGGCCGGATCTTGCGGAACGGCCAATGAACGCGTGGAAACCAAAAATGGAGAAATGGAATGTACAGATTGGTTCTTCTGTACCAAAAAATTGAAAAAACAAGAGGTGCTAGACGCAATTCTGACGGACTAATACTTTTTGTAGCTAAGCTTTTCAAAGGTTCAATACTAGTAAAACCATATAATTTTAGTTATGAAAAACGTCTTAAAAACAACTACACTTTGCCTTTTTATACTATTAGGGTTATCCTGCAATACTTCCAAGAAAGAGAAAAAAGAAGCGGACGCGAAAGACGCAAAAATAGTAATGGACGGTCCTTACCATTCCGTTGACACCACTGGGGCTTCCCTAAAATGGACGGCTTATAAGTTTACGGATAAGGTGGGCGTACATGGTACCTTTGATGATTTTAAACTTGATATGGAAAAAGTGTCAGAATCTAGGGAAGACTTTTTGGAAGGCGATAAAATTACCATTCATACACAATCCGTGAATTCCGGAAACGTAATCAGGGACGATAAGCTACGCACCTATTTCTTTACCGTTTTTCATACAGATACCATAAAAGCTGAAATTCTGAATGCGAATAATGGAGTAGGAAAAATGAGCCTAGAGCTGAATAACATCACCAGAGAAATCGACTACGACTACGTTCAAAATGGGGATACGCTTTTTCTGAATGCGGCGATAGATTTGATCCATTGGAAGGGAGAAGAAGCCCTAAACATCCTGAACCAGGAATGTTATGAACTTCATATGGGTGCCGATAGAGTTTCCAAGTTGTGGCCCAATGTTGATATTACCATGAAGTTGCCCATGGACCTCATCAAGGTTTCAAAATGATTTCATTACCAGTTTCAACCATTTCATAACTTGAGATAACAGCAAGGCCCCAAGCGCGAATAAAACCGTTACTACCCATTGCTCCCTTGAAAGGGGCTTTAAAGAAAGTGTCTGCGCTACTTGGGGAATTAAATATGCGCCAAAAGTAAAGACCAGGGATAAAACCAAGGCGCCCCATACCCAATAATTTTGGGTTACTTCATTTTTAAAGAAAAACAAGTTCTTTTTGGGCATATTAAAAACATTCAGTAACTGTGCCAATACCAAAGTATAGAATGCCATGTTGTTTATGGTAACCGAATCCAGTTTCAAAACGCTGTCCGAGTAGACAACTACACCGAGTACAGCCAGTGCAATAGCAATACCATGCACCAATGTTATTTTCCAGTCATTACGGGTCATGATGGGTTCTTTCGGGTTTCTTGGCGGCTGTTCCATAATACCCTTCGGACCTTTTCCCAAGCCCAACGCCAAGGCCGGGAAGGTGTCCGTTACCAAATTCAGGAACAATATCTGCAAGGGTAATAAAGGAGAAGGCAAGTTCAGTAATGCCGCAATACCTACGGAGAGAATTTCGGCTAGATTACAAGATAAGAGATACACCACGAACTGCCTGATATTCTGAAAAATCACCCTACCTTGATGTATGGCCAGCGTTATGGCGGTAAACTTGTCGTTCTTTAGAATAACATCGGCGACCTCACGGGCAGCTTCAGTACCGCGGATTCCCATAGCTATACCTATATCCGCTTTTTTTAGTGCCGGTACGTCATTGATACCATCGCCGATCATTCCAATAATGTAGCCTTCCCTTTTATAAAACGTGACCAGGTCCAGTTTCTGTTTGGGCGATACCCTGGCAAACACAGATGCTTGAAGCACTTGTGACCTTACTTGGTCATTGGCATTTTCCATGTTTTTGAAGTGCTTGCCCTCCATTATGGAATACAAGGGAGCATTGGCTTCTAGCAATCCGACTTCCTCTGCTATTTTTGCGGCTGTTTTAGGATGATCGCCAGTGGCCATGATTACTTTGATGCCCGCCTTTTTGTAGGTATCCATTATTTCCTTAACATCTTCACGAGCCGGGTCTATAAAACCCGCGATACCAAGGAAAACCAATTTTTGGAGCAAATTGTTTCTGTCGGGTAAATCTTCCGTTTCCTTGTAGGCAAAGGCCAAGGTTCGTAAACCTTGTGAGGCCAAAGCGTCTACCTTGCCATACCAATCTTTCTTATCTTTAAAGTTTAGTACTTCCCCGTTTTCTAAAATAAAATCACAAGTAGTCACTAGCGTTTCAAAAGCCCCTTTTACATATACACAATGACCATGCCCGTATTCATGCACCGTAGCCATAAGTTTACGGTTGGCATCGAACGGAAGTTCTAATCTCTCGGGATTTTCGTTGCGGACAGAAGCAATATCATACTCTAGCTTTTTGGCAAAATCTAGCAAGGCCACTTCTATGGAGTCACCTTGGAGTTTGTCTCCTGAAACAACCACATTATTACATAGCAGACTGGTGGTTATAATTTTATGGAAAACATCATTTTTCTTAATAAGATTAAGGTCGCTGATGTTTTTCCGTGACAAATCAACAAGATCGGTATTGTTAAAAACCACGACCGACACTTTCATTTTATCCTGCGTCAACGTTCCTGTTTTGTCCGTGCAAATAATATTTGTTGCTCCCAAGGTCTGCACGGCCTCCAATTTTTTTATGATGACCTCCTTTTTAGAAAGATGCAGCATACCTTTGGCCAGTGCTATAGTCGCTACAATGGGCAGTCCTTCAGGAATGGCCGCCACCGCTAATGCCACGCCGATCTCTATCATCAGCAACAAATCCTTTCCACGAATATAGCCTACACCAATTATTAAAACGGCAAAGACCAAGGTGAGCCATATCAACCACTTACCGAGTTGGTTCAGTTTTTTTTCCAAAGGAGTAATTTCCTTGGTAGCCTCAATGCCCATTTGTTGAATTCTACCCAACTGGGTCACCGCACCTATGGCCGTAACTATTGCCCTACCTGAACCATTACTGACCATAGTTCCCCTAAAGAGCATATTGTCCTGATTTGTAAAAGGAGTTTCTAACGGTAGGACTTCAATTGATTTTGAAATGGGAACACTTTCACCCGTAAGAGCGGATTCTTTTATTTTGAGGTTTTCATGTGCGATTAAACGAGCATCCGCAGGAACAATGTCTCCAGATTGTAACAATATAATATCGCCAGGCACCAATTGTGCAACCTTGATTTCCTGAATCTTTTCTGACCGTATGCATTGCGTTGTTTCCTGCCCCATTTTACGCAATGCTTCTAGGGAACGTATCGCTTGTAGCTCCATGAAAAAGCCGATACTTACTGAAATTGTGATAACCGCGAGTATGGCTACACCTTCCAAGGAATCACTTAAGATAAAGGCCAATACCGCAGCAATTACCAGAATATAAACAATGGGGTCCAATAGTTGGTCGGCCAAAATACGCCATCGGCTCTTCGGTTTATCCTTGGGAATCTGATTGGGACCATAATCCTGCATTAATTGTACAATCCTATTTTTATCCAGACCATTTTTCAAATCGCTGCAGAGATGATCAGCAATTTCTTTTGGTGTGGCAGCATGAGGATTTTGAATCATCTATTTAGGAAATATTATACCTTTTGCCAAAGCAATCCTAAATTCCCCTTTAGCCAGTTTTAGTTTCAACATATGCCAGAATGCCTCCGAACTAGCCTGTTTACATGAACGCAATTAGGCTTGTTACAAAGGCACTCTTAGAAACCAACTAAATCTAAGTTTGTTAGGAAATTGCGATTTTCTTAGGAGGTTGTTTTTTTGCCTCTTCTTTCTTGGTAAGATTAAAACTCAGGATACCATCATTATACTTCGCCTTGATAGCTTCTTGCTTAACGCTATCCGGCAATTGCAGAGAACGTTCAAAATAGTTGTAGCTAAATTCCCTACGGGTGTAATTATCATCCTTTTCCTCCTCTGTATGTTCTTTTTCGGCAGAAATGTTCAGACAGCCATCCTCAATGGTTACCTCAAAATCTTTCTTGGCAAAGCCAGGCGCAGCCAACTCAATTTCAAAATTATCCTCGGTTTCTTTTATATTAAGTGCCGGCTCCGCTCTTTTACCGTTCCAGAAACGATCCGGTAATAAATCCCTGGCCCATGCACGATTGTCAAAAAAATCGTCCATGTTAAAAAAATCTTGTGTAATTAAATTGCCAAACGGTCTTCTTCTTCTAAATTTTACTAGTGACATAACATTTTGTTTTAAGGGTTAACACTTGTTCTATTTTTTATAGCTCGAAAATACGTTTGGATACCTCGGTATAAAATGATTTAGGTCAGTCCCACACAATTTCTTTCGTTTTATTTTTGAATAACAGCACATGGACCATTTTTACATAAAATCTAATATGACCAAATGATGAACCCTACTGATTTTGACATTCAGGGACTATCCGATAAGGAGGTATTGCATTCCCGTAAAACCTATGGGGAAAACACACTGGATTACAAGAAGAAGAATACTTTTCTAGATGCTTTAAAAAGTATTGTTAAAGAGCCCATGGTCATTTTATTGGCGGTAGCTTCAGGTATTTACTTTGTTAGCGGAAATATAGGGGACGGTATTTTTTTGGCCGCTGCAATAGTTTTGGTCGGGTCCATATCATTATATCAAGATTCAAGGAGTCGCAAGGCGCTACAGAAACTAAAAGATCTAACCCAACCTAATAGCCGCGTTATCCGAAATGGTGCGGTGGTTGAAATACACAGTGATGAACTGGTTATTGGCGATAGTCTTATGGTGGAAGAGGGTAACATTATTCCCGCCGATGGCACTATTGTACATTCCAATGATTTTTCGGTGAACGAATCGCTGTTAACCGGAGAATCGCTTTCCATTTTTAAGGATGTAGGAAACGCCGATAACCTTATCTATACAGGCACCATGGTAGCAAGCGGATTGGCCATTGCCACCGTTACAGAAATAGGTAATACTACCCGTTTGGGAAAAATCGGTAAGAGTCTGGAGTCCATCCAAGAAGAAAAAACACCCCTAGAGCGACAGATAACCAATTTTGTGAAGCATATGTCCATCTGGGGCGGTGTTGCTTTTTTACTGGTCTGGGGCATCAACTACTTTAAGTCCTATGACCTTTTGGACAGTCTACTCAAAGCCCTTACGCTTGCGATGAGTATTTTGCCCGAAGAAATTCCAGTGGCCTTTACCACTTTTATGGCGCTGGGAGCTTGGCGATTAATGAAAACGGGTATCGTGGTCAAACAAATAAAAACGGTAGAAAGTCTGGGAAGTGCTTCAGTAATCTGTGTGGACAAGACAGGAACCATTACCGAGAATAAAATGGCACTGGTCCAACTATTTTCGTTGAAAACGGGAAAGATAATTTCGGCGGACGGGGAGTTGACCGCTATTGAAAAAGAACTTATTACCCAAGCCATGTGGGCCAGTGAACCCATTCCGTTTGACCCTATGGAAACCGTTTTGCACGAAGCATACGGAAAATTAGTCCCTTCTGATGAACGCCTCAACTACCATATGGTACATGAATATCCTTTGGGTGGAAAACCTCCTATGATGACCCATCTCTTTGAAAACGGTTCTGGCCATCGCATCATTGCGGCCAAGGGCGCACCCGAAGCTTTTTTAGAAATTTCCGGCTTGACCGATATTGAAAAAACACAAATTAGGGAAACCATTACAATCTTGGGAAAGGACGGGTATCGATTGCTGGGGGTTGGCAAAGCTGATTTTGAAGGAACCCGATATCCGAAAAATCAGCAGGAGTTTCAATTTGATTTTTTGGGAATCGTCGCTTTTTATGACCCTCCAAAAGAGAACATTCGTCAAGTCTTACAAGATTTTGACAGGGCCGGAATCGATGTGAAACTGGTCACTGGGGATAATTCCGCCACAGCGTCCGCAATAGCAAAACAAGTTGCCTTTATAGGTCATGAAAAAAGTATATCAGGTGAAGAATTAATGCAACTAGATGATACGCAATTGCAGGAAAAAGTAAATGGAATCCAAGTATTTACCCGAATGTTTCCCGAAGCCAAGTTGCGCATCATCAACGCATTAAAGGCGAACAATGAAATTGTGGCAATGATTGGCGATGGTGTAAACGACGCACCTGCTTTAAAGGCCTCCCATTTCGGCATCGCCATGGGCAAAAAGGGTACCGAGATTGCCAAGGATGCCGCCTCCATCATCTTAGTAGAAGACGATTTATCTAAACTGGTATCCGCCATTGCTATGGGCAGGAAGATATACACTAACCTTAAAAAGGCGATACAATATATCATCTCTATCCACATTCCCATTATACTTACTGATTTTATTCCTTTAGCATTAGCATGGCGCTATCCGACAATTTTTTCGCCTTCACATGTAATCCTGCTAGAATTAATCATGGGGCCTACCTGCTCTATCATATATGAAAACGAGCCCATGGAAAAAAATACGATGGTTCAAAAGCCCAGACCTTTTACCACTACTTTTTTTAAGTTCAGGGAACTCGTTACAAGCATTGTTCAAGGACTGGTCATTACCCTTGGTGCACTTTCCGTTTATAAATATGCAGTGGCTCAAAGTTTCAACGAATCCGTTGCACGAACCATGGTATTTATGGTGCTGGTCTTTGCCAATATTTTTCTGACCCTGGTGAACCGTTCTTTTTACTTTTCCATGTGGACCACCTTGAAATATAAGAACAAGCTAGTTCCGTTGATTATTGGCATTACTTTGCTATTGGCAGCCTTATTACTATTTATTCCGTCTTTTACGACATTTTTTGAATTTGAAACTTTGAGTATTCGGCAATTGGGAATTTCTTTTTTTGCGGGATTCGTTTCGGTACTTTGGTATGAGGTTGTAAAGTGGCATAAGCGATTAAGAAAAAATTAATGGTGTTTTTTAGCCAGTATGTAGATTGAACTTTGAAAATATTACTTTGGGTAAAGGCGATTTCTCAATACGGACGCTACGAGGCAATTAATGCATTCCTATACGCATCAACTTAGTAATAAGGATAATAATCCACTGGTGGTGATTTTATTTCATATTCCGATTGAAGAAAAGCAACTAAATCAATGAGCTCCTGAACGGTCATAACTTCATTGTAATTTAGCATCTTGGAAAGACCATCTTCGTTAGTACCCTGTTTTTTGTAGCCTGGTGCTATTTTGTGGGAGGGATTGATAACTGATGTGACCAGTTCTCCATAAGTTTTCTTAGTAGTTACGGCACCGCCAAGATGTACGTTTAGACTGTCACTGCCGCCCTTCCACTCAATACCAGAAATCCTATGACAGGTATTACAGTCCAATTTTTCATAAATTGCTCTTCCTTCTTCAATATCGCCCTTTGGCAATGCAAATCCGCGTGCTTCTTCATTACAACTGCTTAAAAATAAACTCGCAAAGAATAAGATGGCTATGAGTATATGATTTAATGGATTCCACAAATACTTATTTTTACTATACATGAGTTTTTATTTTAAATTAAGGATTTGATCCATCCCCAGTAATTATTGAAAACTAATATAGCAACTAAGGACAAGAAAGAAAATGACCTAGGTCAGCACGCGAAACATCCGTGATCAAGAGCGCCTCTCATCAAAAAAAGATAGGAATTTTAACAATTGATTCAACTAAAAGAAGGTACGCAATACAAGTCCCGTTAAAAACCATAAATAATGGCTACCAAATCAAAACCTTTTTGAAGTAGGCGGCAGCCAAGTGATGAGTTGGCCAAATACATCTCAACAATGGTTATTCCAAAATAGCATTCCTGCTAAACTTTCTGATTTGAAGAATTTTTGAAATACTCATAGTATTGGCCTTTTCATCGGCAATTGTTGATTTTTAAGATTTGTTCTGGTCTTAAACTATACCCAAAGCAGATGACAAAGCGGATGCCAATCCTAAAAAACTAAGGAACCCACATATGTCTGTCACAGTTGTTAAAATAATAGAGGAGGATGTTGCCGGGTCTTGACCGATCGCCTTTAAGCCTATGGGAATTATGGCGCCGGCAAAACCTGCTATAAGCATCGATAATACCATGGAGATACCAATTACTATAGCGATGCCAAGTGAGTCCGCCCAAAAGTAAACGATAGTTCCCGTGGTAATGGCCACGGCTACACCATTTATAAAACCGACCATAATTTCCTTTCTGGCTACCCTGAACCACTGTGATATCCTAATTTCCTTTAAAGCCAGACCACGTATGGTTACCGCTAGTGTCTGGGAACCGGTATTACCAGATTGCCCTGCAACGACCGGTAGAAAAATAGCGAGAATGGTAATCTGTGCAATGGTATCTTCAAATAACCCAACTACGAAGGACGCCAGAAATGCAGTCGCCAGATTGACTTGAAGCCAAGGCAGTCTTTTTTTAACCGCTAACGAGACCTTGGA
>JBARUM010000819.1:0-2666 GCA_049645725.1 Maribacter sp. | reverse complement strand
GGAGTAAGGGCAGCTACTCCCCTATTTGTGGCCCTAATTGTTATAGAGCTAACGGACATTCTTTTTGCGCTAGACAGCATCCCTGCCATTCTAGCTATTACAGCGGACCCGTTCATCGTTTTCAGCTCAAACATACTGGCAATCCTTGGGTTGCGGTCCATGTATTTCCTGATTTCCAGAATGCTGGAAAAATTCCGTTATATCAATTACAGTTTAGTGGTTATTCTTGCTTTTGTTGGATTAAAAATGCTGTTTTCGCATTATATCGAACTTCCGGAATGGGTTTCCCTTACGGTAATTTCGGTATCACTGATTGCCGGCGTATTAACCTCTTTATTTATACCGGAGAAAAAATAGGTAGTGTATAATTTAGAAAACTTGGTTTTAAAACCTTTAATTTTTCTTTTCGAAAATAACCTGATAAATTTTTCCCACGGCCCAATTTCCCAGTGGAAAATATAAGGCAAAGAAAAGTGCCATACCTAAAGCGAATGTACGCTGCCCAAAAAATTGATCAAGCAGATTATCGGGATACGCATAAGAAGTATTAAGCGAGTAGCCCCCAAATTCCAAAAGCCCCATTGCAATTAGTCCATAAGCATATTGTGTATGAAAAGGAAGGTTTCTTAATAATAGGGAAATAGGGACCATATATAAGATATAACAGGTAATAACCTGCCACCAAAAAGTAAATTTGGCAATTTCCATTTGAACACCAAACCAGTTCATACCTAGACCCCATAGAAAATATACGATACAATAGATTAGTATCAAACGCTTATCTACATTAAGCTTTGTTCGTGCCCAATCCAAAAATACCTTCATAAGCAATCTTACTTTTCCGCTAATTTTTTTTCTATAATGTGAAGGGCATCGTTCACAGTTGCCATTTCATCCATATCTTCATTCTCTAATCGAATATCAAAAGCGTCCTCTACATCAAGAACTATATCTACTAGATTGGCCGAATTGATGTTCAACTCATTTATGAAATTACTTTCCAGTGTTACCGCGTCTATGGTAACATCTTCCGGTAGATATATTTTAATAATATCTTTAAGCTTCTTATAATGTTCTTGGTTCATTTATGTTATTTGAATTTGACCGTGCCTTTATGCCATTGAGGCCTCAGTCGTTAAAAGCACTAAAAATAACACATGCGTTTACATCCCCAAAACCAAAACTTGCCTTTGCGATGACTTTAGGTTGATACGGTATGGTTTTTTGTGGGATTTTATCACTGGAAACAATATCCAATATCCGGGGATGTACATCTGCGCAGTTCACGTTTCCGAAAACAACGCCCTCCTCTATTTGTAAAACTGAAGCCACACATTCTATGCTTCCGGCAGCGGCCAAACAATGCCCTATCATTCCTTTAAAAGAGTTGATGTAGGGAAAATCCGTATGGCTGCGTCCTAAAGCCGCACTCCAATTCTCTATTTCAACGGAATCCTTAGTAGTTGCGGTTAAATGACCATTAATCACATCAATATCATTATTGGTGATTCCGGCATTCGATACGGCCTTTTGGATACATCGTTTAACGGCTACACCATTGGGTGCGGTCATGGTACCTTCGCCCATTTGTCCCCCGCTATTTACTTCTCCTCCCAACACTTCCGCATAAATTTTGGCGCCTCGTTTTTGGGCACTCTCAAGAGATTCTAGAACCAGTGCCCCCGCCCCGCTTCCTGGAACGAAACCATTGGCCGAAGCACTCATGGGCCGACTTGCCTTCATAGGTTGGTCATTAAAATTTCTTGGAAGTATACGCATGGCGTCAAATCCACCCCACACATAAGGACCACTATCACTACAACTACCAGTGAGTATAATGTCTGCTTTACCGCTAGAAACACGTTCATAAGCCATTAAAACTCCTTCCGTACCAGTTGTACAAGCAGATGAATTGGTCGTTACTTGGTTTCCACAACCTAAAATACCTCCCAAATAAGCACTAATACCGCTTGCCATGGTCTGTATAACCGTAGTACTCCCCAAACGTCTTACATTTTTGTCATCTACAAGATAAATTGATTCGCGAAATTTATCCACGCCAAGAATTCCCGTGCCAAACAGCACACCATAGTCCCAATAAGGTTCGTCTGTAGCATTTTCTTCCAGTCCGGCATCTTTCCATGCATCCACGCCGGCAATAACACCATAAACTAGACCAGTAGCATTCAACCCTCGAAGCTGTAAAGGACTAAAGTAATTATTTAATAGATTATCCTTAATTAATGGTTCAGCAGCTAATTGACATCCAAATTGTAGTTGTTCCAATTTGGATTGATGCCGTATTCCGGATTTACCGTTTGTCAAAGCCTGTGTAAAATCACGTAAGCCCACTCCATTAGGTGCGCACACTCCAAGTCCGGTAATTACAACACGTCTACCCATCATCGTCTGTCTTTATCATTCCAGCTAACACTCCTTTACAAACCAGTTCACCCTTAGTATCATGCATCTTCACCTCGCACTTTAACTTGCTAAATCTAAAATATACCAGTTTAGAACTAACTTTTACTTTCTCGCCCGGAAATACAGGTTTAAGAAATTCCATTTGTGAGCTACTGAATCCAATACCAATTTTATCCAAGGCCTTTTTTTGATTCGCTAGTAAAAAAAGCCCCAAGCAAACCAACCCTATTTGTGCACAGCAC
>JBARUM010000818.1:0-2476 GCA_049645725.1 Maribacter sp. | reverse complement strand
TGGTAGGTGTGCTTAAAGAAGATACATATGCCTATGCCAATTGGGCATCATTATTGACCCATATCGTCTACCCCTATTACGAGGTAGCTATTGTTGGGAAAGACGCCGGCAAACTACTCGCTGACCTAAGTAGGAAAAATATACCGAATACACTTCTGGTAGGGAGTACATCTAGTAGCGACTTAGCACTTTTTAAAGATAGGTTTTTTGAGGATGGAACGTATATCTATGTTTGCCAAGACAATGCTTGTAAGCTACCAGTAAAATCCGTAAAAGAAGCATTACAACTTTTAGAACCTAACCAAAAGGATGATTTGGTTCCTTTTGGTTTGGGTGCACTGGAGTAATCTGCAAAATTTGACACAGCCCAAGATGAAACTATTTACGGAATATCCTTTTACATTTTAAGTATATTTGAATGTAGCATATCCGAAACATGTTTTCAACCTTATCCCTAATTGTAGGAAAGAACCAGGAAATTTTAATCTTTTATGGTTGGTGGCAATTTGCGGTGTGTCTTTTCGCTTTTCTATCACTATTCGCAATTTGGTGGCACATTGGAAAAAAACAAAATGATTTTGGACAGGTATGGTTAGCACTCTCCGTTCTTTGTTGGAGCGTTTCTGGTATTGTAGAAGTTAACTTGAACTACACTACAACCCCAAATTCCTTATTGTTAGAAGGTTGGCGTAGTATTCTGTCCCTAACCAATAGTTTATTTATATTACTTTCTTTACCATGGTTTAGGTTTTTGCCGAAGACAGTAGAACCAATAATAAAGTCCAAGCATTGGAAGTTCATTGTTGGACTGCCGTTTTTATTTTCATTTCTTCCAACAATAAGTAAAATGATATCTGGAAGAACCATTGCGATTATAAGTGAATTAGATGTGTATTACGCCGTGCTAACCTTGTCCTTTTTAGGTTATGTCCTCTGGGAATCGTTCGCAAAAAGAAGATTGAAAATATTGGCTTGGCTATCTTTGGTATGTATATTAATAACCTTGGTAGCCCAATTTTACAAGCTAACGGATGCGACAATAAACCTCAACTTATTTTCAGCAATTTTTAAGACCTGTCTTATTATGATTTTCTTTGCCCTAGCTTTGAGCTGGGTGAAAGAGCTGTCTGAAAATGTTATTCCAAAACCGGAATTTTTTAAATTAACGTTTGAAAAGAGCAAATTAAACGGGAAGCGGTATAATTATGTTATTTTACAAGGAATTTCTGGAAATGGTAAGAGAAAAATTGCTTTGACCACTACTGTTTTTGCCTTGTTCTATAAGTTTGCGCAAAACAAGAAATCACCTGCTGACACTTGGCTAGAGATAAAACCCAAGAATTTTAGTGGAAAACAAAAGCTTTATGACATTAACGACTATAACGAAATAAAGAGAATACTTTTTACATTATTGGATGGGCTTTTTGGAAAAGGAAATTGGACTCGGGAACTCCACTTAAATCCATTGAAAAACCTACTTTTTGAAATGTCGGAAAAACGAGAGCGCAAAATCCGTTTGGCCATACCACCTGAGAATATTACACTATTATAAAGGCGCAGTAGCTCTTTTGTCAGTAAGCGGATTACTGACATTTTAAAAAAATTTCTGACGTTTTCCTAGTTTGAAAACAAGTCGTCCCATTTTGCGGCCAAAATCATATCAAGATGGCTGTAAACACAAAACCTCTTTTAGGTCTTTTTATCCTTCTACTCTCCCCGTTTTTTTCAAATGCACAAGCTCAGGGTCTAGATGGGCAAATCAATGATGCATTTATGCCCGTAGCCATTTGGTGGGAAGATCTGATTTTTACGGAAATTCTAATCGTGGGTTACGGTATTCCTGTGATACTCATTCTCTTATTATCAGGAGCAACTTTTTTTACCATTTACTTCGGCTTTATCAACATAAAACATTTTCCTACAGCCATACAAGTCGTCCGGGGAACATATGACGACCTGGAAGAAGCTGATATAATTTTACAAAAAAATGTATTTGAAGTGGACGGTGATATTATCGACACTATTAAAAATGAAGGACACCAAGGCGAAGTAAATCATTTTCAAGCCTTGGCAACCGCCGTTTCCGGCACGGTTGGACTTGGAAACATTTCCATGGTCGCTGTTGCCGTATCCATAGGAGGGCCGGGAGCAACTTTTTGGATGATTCTTGCAGGACTTTTGGGTATGTCCTCCAAATTTGTAGAATGCACCTTAGGAGTTAAATATCGCGATATTGATAGTCATGGAAATGTTTACGGTGGTCCTATGTATTATTTGTCTAGAGGTCTAAAAGAAAACGGTCTTGCGGTTTTAGGAAAGCTACTAGCGGGGACTTTTGCCATATTGTGTGTTGGTGCTTCTTTTGGTGGTGGTAACGCTTTTCAGACTAACCAAGCTGCAGCACAGATTATAGAACGTTTTGGGCTAGAAGGTTCTGCATCCGGAAGTATTATTGGAGTCGTTTTTGCTATTATAG
>JBARUM010000817.1:0-1796 GCA_049645725.1 Maribacter sp. | reverse complement strand
GTTTTATTTGATTTTCAACAACAACCTTTAAATGTATATTTTGGTTTCCCGTAATACGGTGCGCTTCAGTTATTTCTGGAAAGTGGGTTATTCTTTCAATAACATATTTTAACTGACCGGGAAAAACTTTTAGAAGAATAAAGGCTTCCAAGTCAAAACCGAGCATTTTATTATTTTTTTGAACACCGTATTTCTGAATGACCTCCAGTTCTTCCATTTTCTGTACCCTTTCTCTAACCGCCGAAGGTGATAGGTTGATCTTCCTTCCCAAATCGGCAAAGGATATTCTAGAATTGATTTCCAGTTCCTTTAAAATTTTTAAATCTATAGCATCTACCATAAAAAATATTATAAGGGTATAATTAACAACTTTTAAACTTAAGAAACAATTAATCGCAATTGATTCAATTTTATTTCCTTTAAAATAGGCTTTATTTTTGTTAATCTATTAACACATATTTTATGGATCATAAAATGGTAACACTTGATGAAAAGTTTAAAAATCTTAGGACTGACGACGCACCAGGTCAAGAAATAAAACAATCTTTAGAAGATATCATAACAATTATGAAGGGCGGTAAGCTTGAAGGTGTCCCTGTTGACTTTTCTCATGGCTATGTAGATGCTTTTCCTCCAATACCAGTATCTGAAAAGGTTTGGAAAGATGGTTTCAAAAAAGGAGGACAACAAGCATACACCGAATATCGGGGGGCCATTGAAATCAGAAGACGGCTGGTTTATCATTTGAGTAAGTTCACTGGGCAACCAATCATGTCAGAAAATGAATTAATTATAACTCCTGGAACACAAGGCGCATTATTTTTGGCCCTTGGTGCCACGGTATCAACGGGAACAAAAGTTGCAGTTATAGAACCAGATTATTTTGCCAACCGTAAATTAGTGAGTTTTTTTGGTGGAGTAGTTGTGCCCATTTCATTAAAGTATCTAGGACATAGGTCAGAAAACGGATTAAACCTTGATGAATTGGAAACTGCGTTTAGGAACGGCACCGAAGTTTTGGTTTTTTCCAATCCCAACAATCCTACAGGTTTAGTTTATTCAGAAGATGATATTATTAGCATTGCGACGTTGGCAAACATATATGATGTTACGGTCGTGGTAGATCAATTGTATTCCAGAATGTTGTATCTGGGCGAATCCTATACACATCTGCGCGCCTGTCGCAACAAGCCAGTAAACCTCATTACTATAATGGGGCCTTCCAAGACGGAATCGCTAAGTGGCTTTCGTCTAGGGGTTGCTTTTGGTACAGATTACCTTATTGATAGAATGGAAAAGCTACAGGCTATAGTATCCTTGCGTGCAGCTGGATATAACCAATACGTCTTATTAACATGGTTTCAAGAGCCAGAGAACTGGATGAAGAGCAGGATTAAAGCACATGAAGCCATTAGGAACGAATTGTTGCGCATGTTCAGATCTGGAGATCTACCTACGGCTACTCCTCAGGCAGGAAGTTATCTTTTTCCAAAATTACCAAAACTATCCATTGATTTGAACACATTTGTTCGTCTGCTAAGATATCAAGCGGGTGTAACGGTTACACCCGCATCCGAGTTTGCTCCTAATATGAATGATAGTATCAGGCTTAATTTTTCTCAGAATCATGAAGCTGCAGTGGCCGCAGCAAAACGGATAGTTATGATGGTCAAAATCTACCAAGTTTGAACCAAAAGACGGGAAAACCGATACCTCAGGGCAAATATTTGTCCGCGGTTAGGCATAGTAATTTAATCTATACCTCAGGAATGACCCCTCGTAAAAGCGGAGAATTA
>JBARUM010000816.1:0-2088 GCA_049645725.1 Maribacter sp. | reverse complement strand
GGACAGATGACCTTCAACGACTCGCCTTTTTTGAGCGTGAACGCTACCCCGGTCCGTGGTGCAATCCTCTTAATTTTCATTAGTCCCTCCTTTAAAAGGACATTTCCAATCGTTACCGACATGCCGCCCTGAGTACTGGGGCGCTTCCAGACCTTCCCCAAAGTCGACCAACATCGGGTTGATGGACCCTGAAAACTTCATTTCGTTGTCCCGGATCGCGTTCTTCATAATTCCGTACCTTCCATTTTCACGTAGGTTCTCGAACTGTGAATGGAGATTGAAAGCGATGGCCGGATATCTGAAGCGCCTGGCCTTTCTACTGCTTTCGGGGTGCATCCCCACGATGAAGAAGCCCTCACGGCCAAAGCTGAAGGAGAATCTTTCGTGGGCTGGATCACGACTGATATGTTCCGACCATTCAAAATGTTCGCTATCGAGCTTATGCAGACCGTTGAGCATATCCCATAGGGAACCTTCGAAGGTTTTCTCGTCATCGAAGGAATCAAATGGGAAAATCGCCACATAGGTCAGGTAATTACTTGGTTTTTTCTTTAATTCCATTATATATTCCATAAGACCGAACGCGAGCTCCCGGATGGTCCTGCTATCGGACATCTTTCGGAACACACCGGCCGAAAGCGATTTACTGTTGACGGCCGTGCGGGCACCAACGCAGGGATAACCATCCTGCTTGATGAAATTCCGTAGTTCTGCAATATATTCGTACAGTATGTCCTGCTCAACGTCTTTGGTCTTGATATCCATATAGACGCGCTCTTTATGCATGGGTCCATAGACATTCGTTAAAACTCGATTTTTTATCTTTTCCATTTATCTAAGGTCGGGAGACCAAAAGGAACTGGTTGACACTATAGCTTATAATTGTACCAGATTAAGGTAATTATGGCGCAATTCACAATTTGTAGTCGTATCGGCATTGTTTAGTACCTATAATTGGTGGCGACTCTTCGATTCGATTCGATACCGTTCATTAACTCTTGTATAGGGTCCTGATGTGCCGCTCGGCCCTGATATAAAAAAATCGAATTACCGGATTACCAAAAAGGCTACTCATCGAAACTTTCGCATTCCATTCCAACAAACCTGGACTATATGGTCTAATGCCTCTTTGTCCGTACCCCATCTATCCAAGTATCGTTTGGCATAACGTTCTCGTTTATGTAATCCCGTTCGTCAAAATTGAGTGAATGGTCATCGTGCTCCACGAACCCCGTCAGGACGTCCAGTCAAGATGCGGACCGTAACTCCGAACTAAGCCTATTGGGGATTTTTACAGGAAGATTGCCCATTCGCGGCTTGCGAAATTATTTCCCGCCCTCTCTGCTGGTATTTGACTATTTTATTTTGCCTTTGACATTTCAATACAAAGGGACGAACCAACGCTAATGTTTACATTTATAAATTAAAACAAAAGGATGCTGACTTTACCTCTAAAAGTTTAAGACATCATGGATATACGACCTATGGAAAGCTTATGAACTAAAAATAGCAGTGTTTCAAGAGATCTGATTTGTTAGAATACTGTAGTTTAGCGTTTAAACCAAATGAAATGACAACACCAAAGGCACCAACATTGATCTGTATTCCAGATATTAGCGGTTTTACGGAGTTTATGAGCAAGGTTGATTTCGATCTCGGATCAAAGGTGATACCCTCCTTGCTGAACAAAATTATCTATTCGAACGAAATTGGTCTGAAACTATCCGAAATCGAAGGTGATGCGGTACTTTTTTTCCGTCAGGGCGAACTCCCGAAGTTAGAAGAGCTTATTTCACAATGCCGGTACTTTCATAATGAGTTCTATGTCCATCTAAAAAAACTACGAGAGCAGTTCGAGGCTAGCCAGTATGCCGAAGTCATTCCCGAGATCCTAGGTCTGAAGATCATCCTTCATTTTGGAAAGGAAGTCGCACTGGTCAGTATCGGAAAACATATCAAACTTATGGGCGAGGATGTAATTGTTGCCCATCGGCTGTTAAAAAACCCTGTCCCAATAGATGAGTATATTCTTCTATCAGATGAACTACTTCAACAGTTCGACCAAAACTTAAACGATGTATCTGAAAC
>JBARUM010000815.1:0-3875 GCA_049645725.1 Maribacter sp. | reverse complement strand
ACGCCATACAGATTGATGGCCCAATGGCGAACGCTTGGACACCCTATGAATTCTGGTTAAACAATGAGTTTCATCATTGTGGTGTAAACTCTTTTCAGCTTTTTAAGGACAAAGTGGAGTGGAAAATCATTTATCTGATAGATACCCGCAGGCGAACCGGATGCGAACAACAATAAACACCGCAAGATTATCGTTCGTTTCAAAAAAGATTAATAACCAAAGTTTAAAGCATGCAAATATTAGGAATAGGATCTAGAATAAATCACTCAGAATACGGAAAAGGCGTAGTGACCAATGTAACCTCAAAACAGTATTGGGTCACTTTTATGGACGGCGGATTGGAAACTATAGCAATTGATACCGATTTTGAAGTTATTGAAGCCGTTGATGATGAAGTGGATAGCGTTAGTCTTTTTGATGTAGAAAGTTCCTTGGTTCAAATTTTGGAGAAATGGAGTGATACACATGAAAAAGTCGCTATTGCGGACAAATGGCGTGGTGGAAAATTGATTTTAGAACCAGGCGATGCCTTGGCCAACAAAGAAATGCCCATAGATACCTTTTTTCATAAAATAGTCATGGTACGGGATCGTATACGAGTCATGGAGCAAAAAATAAATAGCAGCAACAACTTGGACGACCAGGAAAAGATAGATTTACAGCAATATATTACACGGATCTATGGCAGTCTTACCTCGTTCAACGTGCTCTTTAAAAATAAGAGCGACCAGTTTACCGGGGAACGGAGTAAGTGATTTATCGAAGGTTTCGTTATCTTTAAGCTAAGAGGAGTTTCAATTACTTTTAGCGACAGATAACGAAGTTCGGATTTTCTAATTTTTGTTTCAAGCCTTTTAAAAATATGTTATCGTATAGTTTTATACACTTCCTTTAAAAAATACTGAAGTTCTATAAACCCTATTCTCACTCACCCTTCGGCTGCGTTCAGGGCACACAGTATTTATTAACTGACCTTCTTCTTCACCTTTCGGCTCCGCTCAGAGTACACTGTATTTACTAACTGACCTTCTTCTCAGAAAGGTATTTCCAATACCGCTTAGGCACGTGTTGTGTATGTAGTTTTTTGTTTATGCGAGATTTAATATTAGTACTTTGAAAGTAGTTGGCCCATAGTTCTTGGTAATCATACTCTTCGTTGGTAAAGGCATTAATCTTATGTATACTATTTGCATAAACATCTTGGAAATCTAGGGAAATAAGCTCTACTCCTTGTAGATTATAGTACAGCCCGTACTTGCGCTTTACATCATAAATAATCCATTGTTGATCCGCATACCGAGAGCGAAAATGTTTGGAGATTAAGGGGAGTACATTAAAATCGGGTTCAATATTAGCAAAATAAACCTCGTCCTTGGTAAGCTGAAAACGTACAAAAGCTTCCATACGGTGCTTTTCCCTTCCCACTTTATGTGCCAACTGGTTTATTTTTAGCACAGCATCATCCGAAAAATCCGATGCTATATTTTTCTTACTTCCCATCAGCTTTTGTATGTAATGGTAGAGCAGGGGTTCAATACCTTTTTGCTCGCTCAAAAAGGCAAAGTAGATATTTTTAATAGCGGTGTTACTACGACCCCGAACTCCGTTCCAAACTCTTTTGGCCTTATCCACATTGGTAAAAATAGTCTCTGTTTCCGTAAAGAGGCCGTTTTGGGTCTGACCACTACGTTGAATATCCGCCTGACTTATTCTTTGCTCGAATCCAACAAAGACGGCCGTTAAAAATCCATTGAAACTACCGTCATAAATTAATGTTTTTGAAGTGTTCATAGTGTTCATGTTAAAAGTGATACGAAGTGATTTGCCGCTTAAGCCTTGACATGTTTTTCTTAAACTTACTTTTGAAAGTAAGGTAGGTATACCCCCAACGGAGCATGGTTACCCGCCCCTGTTCTATAAAATTGGTTCGTTGTTGCGGCTGAAGGTTTTCTATGTTGTTCATAAAGACCTTAATTAAATAATGACAATTGACTACTATACTGATTCCGAAACTTCCCAACGGAGGTCTGCAAAATCATTCCTTTGATACGGTCCGCATCCAAATCCCTACGTTCCCAATTAGGAGAATCGCAGATGATAAAGAATTTAGTGCGGTTAAGGGCAACTCCCATTTTCTTCAAGTGTTCCCAGTTCAATTTTCTAAACTTCCGCCCTCGCAAAATCTTGCTTACGGAGCGCATCCCTATTCCCGGTATACGAGCTAACAAACGTTTATCCGCTTTATTGATATCTACCGGAAAATGGTTTAGGTTTCGAAGTGCCCAACTTAATTTTGGATCCACTTCTATATCTAGGTTGGGATAGGTGTCATTCAACAATTCATTTATGGCAAAGCCATAAAACCTTAACAACCAATCTGTTTGATACAATCTATTTTCCCTAAGCATAGGTACTTGGGTACCTATTGCGGGTAATCTTTTATCATCTGCCACAGGAACATAACCGGAATAATACACCCGTTTCATATTGTAGTTTTTATAGAAATGAGTTGCTGAGTACATAATGTCCTTGTCGGATTCTCCGGTTGCACCCACGATCATTTGGGTGCTTTGTCCTGCAGGCGCATACTTTGGAGTGCTTCTAATGAGCTTTTTTTCGGATTTGTAGCGAACGATTTCATTCTTCACCTTTAGCATCGGTTTTAGAAAATCTTCATGCTTTTTATCCGGTGCCAATAGTTTAAGACCGGAAATAGTGGGGATTTCTATGTTGACCGATAAGCGGTCCGCATACAATCCGGCCTCATACATAAGTTCATCACTAGCCCCTGGAATGGATTTTAAATGAATATATCCATTAAAGTTTTCTTCCTCTCTTAGCTTCTTAGCAACGGCAACAAGACGTTCCATAGTATAATCCGGACTTTTGAAAATTCCCGAACTCAGGAATAAACCTTCAATATAATTTCTACGGTAAAAATTGATGGTTAAATCTACCACCTCCTGAATTTTGAATGCGGCCCGTTTTACATCATTACTTTTTCTAGTTACGCAATAGGCACAATCAAAAATGCAATGATTGGTCAACAGAATTTTTAGGAGCGATACACATCTACCATCTTCAGTATAGCTATGGCAAATACCCATTCCCGTGCTGTTGCCAAGACCCTTATTTTTATTGGTACGGTTACTACCGCTGCTAGAACAGGAAACGTCATATTTGGCGGCATCGGCCAAAATATTCAACTTCTCTTTGATACGTTCAAAATTCATAATTCTAGTATATATTCCAAAAATATGGATATATTCCTTATTATGGAAATATTCCAAATTATATTTTGGATATAATCCATAATTCGTATATTTGAAAGAATTACATTAATATATAGGCTTCCCAACCATAGTTGAGAAGTTCAGAAGTTTCAATTATGGAAAATGAACTCACTTTAAAACGATTTACGGACATACGCAGGGAATTGGGCTATACACAAGCAGATTTTGCAGGGCTTTTAGGGGTGTCCAATACCACTGCGGATATTGAGCGGGGGCGTACCAAATTATCAGGTAAAGTAGTCTTGGTGCTTTTAAAGCAGTTCAAAATTAATCCACTGTGGTTATTCGGAGAGAGTGAGCAACAATATTTGGAAACTTCCAATACGAGTGTAATTCCTAAAGTGGTGACTGTAGATTCTTTGGAAAACGACAATATGGTTTTGGTAAATGCTAAAGCCGCCGCTGGTTATCCTCAAAATATTTCAGATACGAGTTGGTACCAACAATTACCAGCTTTTGACCTGCCTATACCGGAATTTAGAAATGCTACATATCGTGGTTTTCAGGTAGAAGGGGACAGTATGTTGCCAAATTTGCATCCTGGGGAATGGGTATTGGCCAGAGCAATTGAACATATAGATT
>JBARUM010000814.1:0-8839 GCA_049645725.1 Maribacter sp. | reverse complement strand
TATGAGTAGGACTGGAATAGGCCCTGGCTATATTTCTTTGCACCCTGCCGGCATTCCACATGGTCCGCATCCTGGAACTTATGAAGCTAGTATAGGAAAGAAAAAAACGGAAGAATTGGCTGTAATGATAGATACGTTCAAACCCTTACGCCTAACGGAGAACGCCATGAAGATTGATGATGGGAAGTACTATAAATCTTGGTTGGATAAAAATTAAAAAGACATTGATGAAAAAACTTGATACTTGGGTCAATATCCCTGAAGATTCTGATTTTACTATATATAATTTGCCTTTTGGTATTTTTTCAACTGAAAACAGTTCACCAAGAGTAGGTTTTGCCATAGGTGATTCCATTCTAGATTTAGCCGTTCTTGCCGAGAAGGAAATTATTGCGGTTAATCCATCGATTTTAAAACAGGAAACTCTGAACGAATTCATAGGGCTTGGTAAACATATTACCAAAAATGTCCGGCTGGACGTTCAGAATCTATTGGTTCAAAAGGATTCTCCCCTAAAGGATTTACCGGATTTATTTATACCGCAGGATAAAGCACAGATGCATTTGCCGGTGCACATTGGTGATTATACGGATTTTTATTCCAGTATAGAACACGCGACTAACGTGGGCAAAATGTTCCGCGATCCGGAAAATGCGCTTTTGCCTAACTGGAAGCATATTCCTGTTGGTTATCATGGTAGGGCATCTTCAATCGTAGTAAGCGGAACATCTATTAAAAGACCTAAAGGTCAGGTTTTGCCAAAGGACGCTTCTTCGCCTGTATTCAAAGCTAGTGGCAGATTGGATTTTGAATTGGAAATGGGGTTCATTACGGGAAAAAATACAAATCTTGGTGAATCGGTTTCGACCTCCGAGGCGGATGATTATATTTTTGGATTAGTTCTTTTCAATGATTGGTCGGCCAGGGATATTCAAAAATGGGAATATGTTCCGTTAGGGCCGTTCTTAGGAAAGAGTTTCGGGTCTTCAATATCACCTTGGATAGTTACGCTGGAGGCTCTAGAGCCATTTAAGGTGGCTGGGCCAAATCAAGATCCCGAGGTGCTGCCTTACTTGAAATATGAGGGAGAAAAAAATTATGACATCGCTTTAGAAGTAGCTCTAGTACCTAAAGATGGCGAGGAGCAAACGGTAAGCACATCCAACTATAAATACATGTATTGGAATATGGCGCAACAGCTGGCCCACCATACCGTAAACGGATGTAATATAAATGTTGGGGACGTTATGGCGTCAGGTACAATATCCGGTAAGGACGAGAAATCATACGGTTCAATGCTGGAAATTTCTTGGGGTGGGACTAAGCCTGTAACCTTAAAAGATGGCAGTAAGCGGACATTTATTGAGGATTATGACACTGTCATCATGCGCGGTTTTGCCGAAAAAGATGGTATACGTGTTGGTTTTGGAGAAGTTAAGGGTCAAATTTTACCGAACAATTAGTAAGTTAACGATAGCTATATGAGTAGTGGTACTAAGACAATTTCTCCTTCTGATATCTCCCAACCGGAGCTTCATGCCTATCTTCTAACAGCTGTAGCGCCCAGACCTATCTGTTTTGCAAGTACTATTGACGCTGCTGGTAATGTAAATTTGAGTCCGTTTAGTTTTTTCAACGTTTTTAGCTCCAATCCGCCGGTAATGATATTTTCACCCTCGCGAAGTGGGAGGGACGGTAGCCTAAAACACTCTCATCAGAATGTAATTGAGATTCCAGAGGTGGTCATAAATATTGTGAACTATGCGATGGCAGAACAAATGTCATTAGCCAGTACGGCATACGACAAGGGAGTCAATGAGTTTACGAAGGCAGGTTTTACGGAAGTCAAAAGTCAACTAGTGAAACCACCAAGAGTTGGGGAGGCCCCTGTCTCTTTTGAGTGTACCGTTACTGATGTGATTGAACTCGCCGATACGCCAGGTGCCGGTAATCTCGTTATTGCGGAGGTGAAACTTATGCATATTAATGAAGATTATTTGGACGAAAATGGAAAGTTGGATACTCAGAAGCTTGATTTAGTTGGGCGTATGGGCGGAAGCTGGTACACAAGGTCCAATGGCGATTCTCTATTCGAGATTCCAAAACCAATACGCAATAAAGGAATTGGGGTGGATAGTCTACCAGCATCGGTAAGGAACAGTACAGTTTTAACAGGTAATAATCTTGGTAGACTAGGAAATTTAGAACAACTCCCTACTAGAGAGGCGATAATAGCGATTCAAGCCAATGAAGAAGTACTCGCCCTCCAGAATGAGTTTGATGGAAACTGGGAAGTATTGCGAAAAAATACGCACGATTTGGCAAAATCTTGGTTGGATGCAGGGAAGTCAGTCGATGCTTTGTCACTATTATTTATAAGAGAATAACAGCTTCAGTTTCAATTTCTACCAAGTAACCTTGATCTACTAGTCTAGCGCTTATTATTTTTGCGGTATCGTTCCTAATTATTTAGACTTATATTTAGGTTATTGTATGACCATTTTACGCGCATTAAGCAAGAACATCTGTTTCTCCGGGCATAGGAATAGGATAATGGCCATTTACATCTGGCATTGTTGGTGGTTTAGAATCCCAATTCAAATCTTTGTTCATCAATAATTTATTGGATTTCATTGCTTCATCCCAAGTAATTACTTTGCCAGAATAGGTTGCCATTCTTCCTAAAATAGCTGTCATTGTACTTTTCGCACCATTCTCTGCATCACTAATTACTTCATTATTTCTAATTGAAGCAAATAGTTTATCGTGTTCCATTTGGTAGGGATTAGGGTCGTTTTTTCCACGGTGTTCAAAAACTGTATTACCTTCTAAATCTACAATACTTGCGGTTCCCGCATCTTTCATATCTATACGGCCTTTTGTTCCATGAAAATTCTCACCTACTTTAGACCATGTACCAGGCTGGTGACGACATTGACTGGATATTACAGCTCCACTGGGATAGGTGAATTCCACAAAGTGATGATCAAATATTTCCCCATGATCTTTACCTGTGCGTATTTGACGGCCACCCATTCCTTGTGCTGAAATAGGGTATTCTCCTAAAAACCAATTTGCGACATCAATATTATGAATGTGTTGCTCTAGAATATGGTCACCGCATAACCAGTTGAAATAATACCAATTACGCATTTGGTATTCCATTTCGGTTTGGCCCGCTTGTCTTGGTCTGACCCATACTCCGGCACTATTCCAATAGACTTGACCGGAAGTTATTTTCCCTATGGCATTCTCCTTTATTTTTTCTGCAATTGCCAGATAATTGTTTTGATAATGTCTTTGAAGACCAACAACGACGTTCAATTTCTTTTCTTTTGCCACTCTGGCCATTTCAAGCACTTTCCTAATTCCTGGAACGTCTGTAGCAACTGGCTTTTCCATAAAAATATGTTTTCCAGCATTAACCGCATATTCAAAATGATAGGGGCGAAATCCGGGTGGTGTCGCTAGGATAACAACGTCTGCTTGATCAATGGCCATTTTATAGGCATCAAAACCAACATATTTATGCTTGTCTTTTACATTTATTTTATTGGTGCCTTCATAGGCTTTTTGTAAGTTGATAAAACTTTTGTCGAGTTGGTCTTGAAAAGCATCGGCCATAGCCACGAGTCTTACGTTTTCATCTGCTTTTAATGCCTGGTTCGCAGCTCCAGTTCCTCGACCACCACAGCCTACTACCGCAATTTTCAATTCTTTATCGTTGAATACCTTGGCCATAGCGTTCATCTCAACTCCGGGAATCAGAATACCTGCGGACAATAATACTGTATTCTTACAGAAATCCCTTCTGCTTGGTTTTGAGTTTTCCAGTTTAGTTTTTTCTGATTTCCCCATGTTTTCGATTTTAAAGTAGTAGATTTTTAATTCCAGTATTTTTTCATTTCTAATGTATCGGATACTTTCTGTTGTCTCACGATTCTAAACCCAACAAAAGGAGCGTCCGTATTCCACCATTTGCTTTTTGGAAACTGAGGGTCTCGCATTTTCCATTTTTCTATAGAGCCCTGGCGATTGGCACTTCTTAAATCCTGAGCATCGTCATCATAGGAGCCACCTCTAACACTAATGGGATATTCACTGATAGCGGGTTCCATAGGGTTAGTTATTGTGCTCTTTCTCTTTTGATATGCTTCAGCTATATATTGGTCCAATGTCCATTCAGCAACATTACCATATATATCATACAGTCCCCAGGCGTTGGGTTCTTTCTCTCCAACTTTATGATAGCTATTTTTACTGTTTTTATAATACCAGGCATATTTATCCAAGTCTTGCTCATTTTTGCCAAAATAATAAGGTGTAGTACTACCCGCCCTTGCTGCATATTCCCATTCCGCTTCCGTTGGTAATCTATAAAAGTAACCTGTTTTTGCCGAAAGCCATTTACAAAATGTAGTTGCCGCATGCTGGGTGATATTTCCAACTGGAAACCCAGCTTTGGTACCCATGCCCAAACTCATATCCACATAGGGTACGGTCGCCCCGGCTATGGCATCAACTTTTAATCCTACATCACCACCCTTGTTGTCATTTTCAAATTTGTCAATATTTCTATTAACGAAAAGATTATATAATTCCCAGGTTATCTCATATCTGGACATCCAAAAAGCATCGATTTTGACTTTATGAACGGGACCTTCGTCATTACCTCTGTTTTCCTCGGATGCCTGGCTTCCCATCGTAAAGTCTCCTTCAGGAATTGAGACCATTTCAATTACTAGTTCAGTACCATTGAGCTCTTGTAAATAATTATCGGCAATTACGTTTTGAGAAATACTGGGTGAAACCCATAGCAAGCATAGGGTCAATAGTATGGTTCGTTTGTATTCCATACTTTAAATATACTATTTTTAGAAGAGGTCGGAGGCTCTAAACCTATCGATATCTTACATAAAGGGAAAGAGTTCAAGATTTGAGAAGACGATGAACTTTGGTTCTTCTCGACCAATAGAGGTCTAAAGATTTTTAATCTAGAATAGAATTTAAATGTTCTTTGTTTCCTGTAAGTTCCCATTGCCCCAAACTGATAGGGATATTACCAATACCATTAAGGCCATCGAAAAAGTATTTCAGTTGAAACTCGGTTCCATCATTTTCCAATTTTCTAGCATATTCGGCTAAAGCTTGTTCAACTAAATATTTACCAGTAATATAGCTGGTACCATAACCAGGTTGTCTCAAGTAGAGGTGTTGTTCAAAAATCAAGAGTTCTTTCTCGGTTTTCATCCATCCCCTTGGAGTGTAATCCGAGTGAATTTTACCGGCTTCTTCCATGGTCATTTCGTTCGCATGTGCATAGAGGGAGCCTAAACCACGGGCAGCACGCTGTGCAATCATGATGTACACGATTTCCCGTACCCTTGCACTATCGTCATACAGACCTGCTTGCATAAACAGTTCTTCTACAGCCGTAGCCATGCCCTCGTTTCTTGAATCAAAAATATTATATAACAAGGCATTTTTACGTATACTGCTTTGGTGTGGTTCATTATCCATACGCGCTAGTTCAAACCAGTGGTAGAAGTGCGAGAAAAGCGGTCTAGGGTCATAGTGAGCCGTAATCCAAAAGAAATTTCGTTTCTCTTTTGGCACGAAGGCACCATAATGTGGTTTTAGTGCTGGTTCATAGTAGTCTTTAACAGTGACTATATCTTGGTCCTCTAAAAATACCAGTAAACTATTGGCGGCTTTTTCGCTTAGCATTTGGTAAGCTTCTTCGGTATCGGCTTCTGTTAATGTTGGTAAATCACGATTTCTGTGCTCCTCTAGTTTAAGACCTGTCCATGCACGCGTGAGCTCTCTTTTAAGTAGTAATACTTCGTCCTCCCAAGACAAAGGGACAAGGTGCACATTTTGCTGATACCATGTATAATTTTCTTTACCTATACCGGAAGGTCCGGTTTTAGATGGCGCCTGCTTTTCCAACCAAGTTGACAAGTCTTCATTAGATGCAATCGCTTGGTCAATAGCCTTAATAATTTGTTTGTCCTTTGCAATACCAGGTTTATTCTTTAGGTCGTTTAGGTCTATTGTTTGCGTACGAATATCCCGTATACCAGCAATCCACAAATCCCTTGCATTTCCGGTTAGGTTTATTTTCGCTTGAGCGTTCAAAGAAGGAATAACGTTTAGTTGTCCTATAAATTCTTTTCGCTTTTCCTTGGACAAGGGGAATTCATACTGCCAAACCTCCAAGACGGCATAGTGTGTGGGCCCTTCATGAGCCGGGACATCACTACGGGAAGTCCAAATTGTTTTGTAAAAGGCAGGATCCCGCTGCCATGGTTTTAAAACACGTTGGTTAAAATCATAACCGTTCATTTCTGCCTTTACAATATGCCAATCTACTTGTTTGTTAATAGGCCAGGATGTTATGGAAAAGCCGTTAAGTCGTTCTTTTAGCACATTAAAATCGTTCATTCTTGCTTCAAAAGTTGTAGAGCGGTAATCTGGCGCTCCTTCAAATAGCGGAGGACTTTCGAACGTACGCCAGTTTTGAAATAGGTTTTCTAAATCTTGATAGGAACTGCTAGTAACAGATTGTCCAATGCCGTAAGGAATATAAAATAATAGAAGTACTAGAGTAATGCTAAGGTTAAGGACAACTGTTTTTTTCATAGTGCTATTTTTTAAAAAATTCAATTTGCTCAATAGATTTCATTTGCCTGATGTATTTGAATTATTACATTGCGATGATATAAAACATATTTATTTTTGGCTTTTAATCTGTTTGAATATCATCAATTTTAAGTTTTACCACCTTACCATATTGCTTTAGAATACTCATATCAAATTGGTTGTTAGGCAGTCAACCATATGGGTCCCCTGACCCGGAACGGTCTGAAAATACGAAAGTTCAATACCAAATTTTTTCTTGTAGGCTTTTGAGGCCGATTCCACAAATTTATCAATAGCATCCTTATGAATAAGATTTAATGTGCAGCCACCAAATCCGCCTCCCATCATTCGCGCACCTAAAACATGAGGATCACCTTCTGAAAGTTCTACCAAGAAATCAAGTTCTGGGCAACTTACCTCATATTTTTTACTAAGACCATGATGTGTCTCGTGCATAAGATTTCCAAAAACATCTAACTTGTTTTTCTTTAAAGCTTCAACAGCTTTTAAAACTCTTTCGTTTTCTTCTACAACATATAAGCACCTATTGTAAAGTATTGGGCCCAACTCAGCTTTGCAATGCTCTAGCATTGTAAAGGTTACCTCTCTAAATGATTTGTCGATTTTATGACGGTTAGCCAATATTTCTAGTCCCTCTTCACACTGTTCACGTCGCATATTATATTCTCCGGTTGAAAGATTATGTGCTACATTGGTATTTAATAATAAAAAGCGATAAGGTTCTATTTTAGTGGGGATGTATTCAAAATCAAGGGAACGACAATCTAAAAGCATCGTATGTCCCTTTTTTCCCATAACAGAAGCAAACTGATCCATGATACCACATTTGGTGCCTACGTAATTGTGTTCGGCATTTTGCCCAATTTTTATAAGCTGCCATTTATCAAGATTTAATTCAAAGAGTTGGTTGAGGCCAAAAGCCAATCCGCATTCCAAAGCTGCAGATGAACTAACACCTGAACCGACAGGTACATTACTTTCCATACTACAATCAAAACCTTTAAGCCCTGGAGTCAATTTTTGTATTTCACTTAATACTCCCAAAACATAATTGTGCCAGCCTTCTGTTCCTTGACCAAGATTATTTAAATCTACTACTAGAACACTATCAAAACCCTTACTTTTTATCGTACATCGGTCATCGTCTCCGTTTATCTTTAACGTCAAATAAATGTACTTGTCGATTGCTGCTGGTAGCACGAAGCCGTCATTATAATCTATGTGCTCTCCTATAAGATTTATTCTACCGGGAGAGGCAATTTTTATCTCTTTCATTCTATTTTTAATTTTAAGCATCCTATACTACATATGCTTAGGCTTTTCGTTATAGACTCCAAATTTGTAAACCGTAGTTGAACTGAACTCCTCACCAGGTTTTAATATGGTATTTGGAAAGTTGGGCCTATTAGGTGAATCTGGAAAATGTTGTGTCTCCAAGCAGAATGCTCCCCTTTTTTGATAAGGGTTACCAGATTTCCCTATATCCTTACCATTTAAGTAGTTACTGCTATAAAATTGTAGCCCAGGTTCATTGGTGAACATTTCAAGCATGATTCCGCTCCGAGGCTCAATTACCTTTGCCGCAAAGCTTAAACCTTGAGGATTTTTAGGGAATTGATTCAACACAAAATTATGGTCATAACCATCACGATTTATAATTTGTTGATGGTTGGCATCAATATCATGGCCAATAGTCTTGATCGTTCTGAAATCCATTGGAGTACCTCCTACGTTTATAAATCTTCCTGTAGGTATAGATTCTTTGTCAGACTCGGTAAATTTATCGGCATTAATCATCAACAGATGACCGTCTATGGTACCGTTACCCTCGCCTGCTAAGTTAAAATAAGAATGATGTGTTAGGTTCACCGGAGTCTGTTTATCCGTTACCGCTTTGTAGGAAATTATAAGTTCATCTTCATCCGTTAACGAATATTCTACTTGTACGTTAAGATTACCGGGGTAACCCTCCTCCATATCTGGGGATACCCGTGCAAATCGTAAGCGGTTCTTAGTATGCTCCTTAGTTTGCCAAACCAGGGCATGGAAGCCATTTAAACCTCCATGAAGATGGTTATGCCCATCATTGGTTACTAGCTTATATTTGCGATTATCTAAGTTAAATCTACCCTTTGAAATACGGTTGCAAAAACGACCTATAATAGCTCCGTAATAC
>JBARUM010000813.1:0-1503 GCA_049645725.1 Maribacter sp. | reverse complement strand
CTTTCAGATTGATAAGTATAATTTTAAATTTATGATTTTGAACCCTTTTAAATCTAATTACGTAGATTTATCAGAAGACAACCATTTTTATATTTTCAAATCCATTTTGGGATTTTAAATCCATTAGGATTAAATTTTATGATAAGTATTATAATCCCCGCGCATAAAGAAAAGCACAATTTGGCTTGTCGCATAACGGAACTCTTAAGTTTAGAGCACAGTAATAAAGTAGAGGTGCTAGTTGCCTTGTCTCCAAATAGTCCTGATGATTTTGGTCGGGAAAAGTGCCCAAACGTAACCTATATTTCCTGTACCAAAAAAGGACGCGCTGTTCAAATGAACCAAGCTTCTGTGCTAGCGAAAGGAGATATATTGGTTTTTTTACACGCGGACGTAAAGCCACCAAAAACCTTTCTAAGCGATATTGACAACGCAATACTTCAAGGCCAAGATGCTGGTTTTTTTTCCTACAAATTTGATAAGGACAGCTTGCTTTTAAGGTTAAATGCTTCTTTTACAGGAAAGGACGGAGTTTTTACCGGAGGAGGAGACCAATGTCTATTTATTAAAAAGTCCGTATTTGAGAAATTAGGCAGGTTTAATGAAGAGCAAGTTCTAATGGAAGATTTCGAATTCTTTAAAAGAATGAAAAAAAATAAAGTACCCTACACTATCGTTAAAAGTGATTTAGTGGTTTCCGCCCGCAAGTATGAAAGCAATTCCTATGTTAGGGTTAACCTATCCAATTTATTACTAGTTATGCTTTTTAATATGGGATGTTCCAGTAAAAAACTAAAGTCGCTTCACGATAAACTACTCCGTACCCCTTATAATGGATGAAATCATAAATGGTATTCAGCAAATAGGGATAGGTGTTTCGGACACTAGATCAGTTTTTAATTGGTACCGCGAGCATTTGGGTTTTGATATTTTATTATTTCAGGACGAGGCCACTGCAAGTTTAATGACCCAATATACCAATGATGAACCCCAAAGAAGGGATGCCTATCTTTCCCTTAATATGCGCGGAGGTGGTGGGTTGGAAATTTGGCAGTTTAAGGACCGATCGCCAAACCCACCAAAGAACCCGGTGCTTTTGGGAGATCTGGGAATAAATGCGATGAAAATAAGGACCGTAGATTTAAATGTTTCATATCAAAAGCTACAAAAACTAGAGCTAAGTTTTCTTTCTAAGGTAATAAGTTCAAATGTTGAAGGTTCCTTTTTTTATTTTGATGACCCTTGGGGAAACCTAGTGCAAGTGGTGCAGGATAGTTATTCTTTTATGAAGACCAGGTTAAGTACGGGAGGCGTATTAGGTGCCGTAATAGGGGTATCTGATATTGATGCATCAATTACTTTTTATAAAAATTTATTGGGATATTCCACGGTTTTAGTGGATGCAATCGTTGAATTACCTTCATTAAAAGATTTTGACAAGAAAGAAACCTTTAGAAAAGTGATTTTGCAACACAAGCGTGATAAGATTGGTGGATTTGGGGA
>JBARUM010000812.1:0-3765 GCA_049645725.1 Maribacter sp. | reverse complement strand
ACCTGGGGTTTTAAATGACGAAACATCCGCGCTTACGGATACTTTTCAAGACGGGCTCCTAGCACCACCAGTTTACACAAGGCCAGCAGAATACAAAGGAATGAAAGTGCCAGATGTACTTATAAGCGGTAACTTTGGTAAAATAGAACAATGGAGAGAGGAAAAAGCACAGGAAAGAACGGAAAAATTAAGACCGGACCTGCTTTGAAACCAAAAAATTGTCGACACTCGTTAAAAATCACTTATAAATACTTGTAGGTTTTAATTTTAGAACTATTTTTGCACTCTGTTAAATTAACCTCTGACGAGAATCGTGAATGTTAACTTGACTTAATTCCAATTTTTAAATATATGGAATCATTAATTAAATATGTCCAAGACGAATTTGTAAGCAAGAAAGAATTTCCAAAATTCTCTGCAGGTGATACTATAACCGTTTACTACGAAATTAAGGAAGGTGAAAAAACACGTACTCAGTTCTTTAAAGGAGTAGTAATTCAAAGAAGAGGCTCTGGATCTACAGAAACTTTCACCATAAGGAAAATGTCGGGAACAGTAGGTGTTGAAAGAATTTTCCCTGTTAATTTACCAGCGTTGCAAAAGATAGAAGTTAATAAGAAAGGTAAAGTTCGTAGATCACGTATCTATTACTTTAGAGGCTTAACCGGTAAGAAAGCAAGAATTAAAGAGGTAAGGTCTTAATTACTTTTTTAAGTACAATACAAAACGCCAGCAACATTGTCTGGCGTTTTTTTATGAACATTTGTGAATAACTGCTGTTTATAAGCTGTTGATTATTAATTTATTGTAAAAAATCCATACTCATAAATTTTTACTATATTTAGGTGTGATAAAGAGGAAACATCGGTAAGGATGTAAATCAAAATCATCATGGAGTTTACGTTCTTTATGTTGTTGTTTAACTAAATAAGACTTGTAGCTTTCATAAGTTATAAATCTTATGATGTGAGTAATATTTTCAATGGCTGTCGCTATTGAGGTTTTTTATGGACGTTCTAGGCATAGAAATGACTCCCACGAGAATTTTCATTGTCATGAACACGTTAAGACGACAAAAAGAAGTATGAAGTAGTTGCTTGGTTTAAAAATTAAGAACGAAACATGTTTCAAACGTTGAATCAGTGATGCAGAGGCAATCAATGGTTGCCGTTCTAGCCCAAAGCTAGAACAAAAAGTCTGTAAACTGCTTCTAAAAAGCCATATCAATGTACAAGTACATTGATATGGCTTTTGTTATTTTAAAAATCTTCTAAAGCACCCAAACATTCAGGCTCATACCCCACTGCAAGCCTAGATAAAATTGTATATTTGCTGCGTTTGAATCAAAACTAAAATTGATGTCCAAAATTTTTTATACCAAAACAGACGAAGCACCGGCATTGGCCACTTCCTCTTTTTTACCTATAGTTAAAGCTTTTACCAAAACCTCTGGAATAGAGATAGAAACCAAGGATATTTCTTTGGCCAGTAGAATCATTGCTGCCTTTCCAGATTTTTTGGATAGTACTCAAAAAGTCACAAATGATTTAGATGAATTGGGAAATATGGCAAAACTCCCAGAGGCCAATATTATAAAGCTACCTAATATCAGTGCGTCAGTACCTCAGTTAAAGGAGGCTATTGAAGAACTACAGAACAAAGGATATGCCTTACCTAATTATCCGGACGAACCTGTTAATGAAAAAGAAAAAGAAATAAAGGGAACATATGATAAAATAAAGGGTAGTGCGGTAAACCCTGTCCTACGTGAAGGCAACTCTGACCGTAGGGCACCCAAAGCAGTAAAGAATTACGCCAAAAAGAATCCACATAGCATGGGAGCATGGAGCAGAAATTCCAAAACTCACGTTGCCACTATGTCTTCAGGAGATTTTAACTCCAATGAGAAGTCCTTGACGATACAGGATTCATGCGATGTGCAAATTTTACTACATACTGATGATAAGAAAATCATTCTTAAAGACAAAATAGCATTACAAACTGGTGAAATCATTGATGCCACCGTAATGAGCAAGAAAGCCCTTCTTCAGTTTTTAAAAGAACAGGTAAAAGATGCCAAGGAAAAAGGTGTGCTTTTTTCCGTTCATATGAAAGCAACGATGATGAAGGTTTCCGACCCAATAATTTTTGGACATGTAGTAGAAACATTTTTTAAAGCTGTTTTTGAAAAACATTCAGACACCTTTGAAAAACTCGGAGTAAACGCAAATGACGGTCTAGAAGTCCTTTATGCTAAATTGGATAAATTGCCAGGGGCTAAAAAAGACATCATATTAAAAGACATTGATGCTGCTTTGGAGAACGGTCCGGCACTGGCCATGGTAAATTCTGATAAGGGAGTTACCAATCTTCACGTCCCAAGCGATATCATTATTGATGCCTCCATGCCTGCAATGATTAGAAATTCAGGGCAAATGTGGAATGCCCAGGGAAAATCACAAGATACAAAAGCTGTTATTCCAGATAGTAGTTATGCAGGGATTTATGCAGCGACCATTGACTTTTGTAAAGAACATGGTGCTTTTGACCCCACTACCATGGGTACGGTTCCCAATATAGGATTAATGGCGCAAAAGGCTGAAGAGTATGGCTCTCATGACAAAACTTTTGAAATTTCGGCCACGGGAAAAGTCGAAATAATTAACCTTAATACCGGAAAAACATTGTTACAACACAATGTTGAAACTGGAGATATCTGGAGAATGTGCCAAGTAAAAGATGCTCCTATCCGCGATTGGGTAAAGCTTGCAGTAGATAGGGCAACAGCAACTAGTTTACCTACCGTTTTTTGGTTAGATAAGCAGAGGTCTCATGATGCAGAACTCATAAAAAAAGTTAAAGCTTATTTGACTGATTATGATACGTCCGATTTAGAGATTAAAATCATGTCTCCCATAGCCGCTACAACATTTACCCTAGAGCGAATAAAGAAAGGTGAAGATACTATTTCGGTGTCAGGAAATGTTCTTAGAGATTATCTGACCGATTTATTTCCAATTCTGGAAGTCGGCACCAGTGCTAAAATGCTTTCTATCGTTCCTTTGATGAACGGTGGTGGCTTGTTTGAAACTGGAGCAGGTGGTTCCGCACCAAAACATGTGGAACAATTTATAGAGGAAGGCCACTTACGTTGGGATTCTTTGGGCGAATTTTTGGCTCTTGGTGTTTCCTTAGACTTTTATGGGGATAAAAATAATAATCCAAAGGCGAAAATTTTGGGCGAGGCATTGGATAATGCTACCGAAAAGTTCCTTTTGAACGACAAATCCCCTTCGAGAAATGTAATGGAATTGGATACACGAGGAAGCCATTTTTATTTAGCCATGTATTGGGCCGAAGCCTTGTCCAAGCAGAATCGGGATGCTGAACTTAAAGCTATCTTCAGTGAAATTAGTTCAGAAATCCAAGCCAAGGAACAAAAAATACTAAACGAGCTATTAGAGGCTCAAGGGAGTGCTCAAAATATTGGAGGCTATTATATTCCAGATGCCGATTTGGTTTCTAAGGCAATGCGCCCAAGTTCTACTTTCAATAAAATACTAGAAATGATATAATTATTTCAAACAGGTAATTAATAAAGGGGACCCTCCATAGTAGTAGGGTCCTTTTTATTAAAATTAACTGTTAAGTTTTCTATCTGTCTTATAATTCTGTTTATTTTTAAAAAAAGTTTAAATGAAGAAGCTTAACGGCCTCCTAGCGGGGCTAATGTTCTTTTCAATCTTTGCCGTAAATGCCCAACAG
>JBARUM010000811.1:0-3311 GCA_049645725.1 Maribacter sp. | reverse complement strand
TTTTTATTTTTCGGCAGGTCTAGGTGCTGCGTTAATTCATACCGGGGTAAATTATTATTATTTTAATGAGGGGCTGAGTGCTTTGGTGGACTCAGGAATACCGGAAGAATCAGTCATTGATATTGTTTCCGGTGGACAGTATAGTACGGATTGGTATAATATTGCCGGAAAGTCGACAATAGACAATTTTTTAAGTGCGTTTAATACTCCTGCGGTGGGCGCTTCAGGGGCAATTTACGGAGTTTTGGTAGCTTTTGGCATGTCCTTTCCCAATAGTGAACTGTTCTTGATTTTCTTACCTGTGCCAATAAAGGCAAAATATTTCATACCTGTTTTAATAGGATTAGACTTGTTTTCAGGTGTTACGGGTTATAGTCTATTTGGGCAAGGAATAGCTCATTTTGCCCATGTAGGAGGAGCATTGTTTGGTTTTTTAATGATGTGGTACTGGAAGAAAAACCAGTTTAATAAAAATAGGTGGAACTAAAATGGCGCAAGGAAATTTAAAATATCAATTCAATAGATTAAATATTGCAGAAAAGCTAATTGCTGTCAATGTCCTAGTGTTCATTGTGAATAGCTTATTTCCTTTTCTTCTAGGATTGTCCAAGAATAGTATTGTACAGTGGTTTGAGCTGCCAAAAGATTTCTTTGATTTTCTATTGCAACCTTGGTCCATAGTAACGTATTCTTTTTTCCATGGGGGATTCGGACATATTTTTTGGAACATGTTATTGATTTACTTTGTGGGACGTATTTTTTTGAATTTGTTTGATGGCAGACGTTTTTTGAACGTATACTTTTTAGGAGTTATTTTAGGTGGCCTCTTTTTTATTTTTGGTTATAATATTTTCCCTGCCTTTTTCGGTGTTAATGCTTATTTAATAGGGGCTTCGGCTGGGGCAAGTGCCATTTTAATATTTATTTGTACCTACATACCAAATCAAGAAGTACGGCTTATTTTCTTTAATATAAAACTATGGTACATTGGTGCTTTCGTTGTCCTAATGGATTTAGTTCAGCTGCCTTATAGCGGAAATGCCGGTGGTCATTTGGCACATCTGGGAGGAGCGTTGCTTGGTTATTGGTACGCTAGGCAATTAGTAAATGGAACAGATATAGGAGTTGGTTTTTCAAAATTTTTAGATGGTATTGCAAACCTATTCAAAGGACGGGATAAAAAGACACCATTAAAAACAGTATATAAAAATAAAAGCACAAAAAATTCTTCTACAAGTATCAACAAGGATTATGACCGTCAAACCCATCAAAAAAAGATTGATGCCATATTGGATAAGATTAGTAAATCTGGTTATGAAAGCCTTTCAAAGGCAGAGAAAGACTATCTTTTTCAAGCTGGTAAGGAGAAATAACAAAAATGAAAAAACACTCGTTTTTTTATAGATTTATTCTTGTTCTTAGCGTAATTACTGCATTATTACTCATATTGGCATGTATAGTGCCATATACAAGTTCCGCAAGCTTTTCATTTTTGAGTTTGGGGGTACCTTTACTAGTTATTTTCAACTTTTTCTTTGTTTTATTTTGGTTGATTTTCAGAAGAAAATTTATCTGGATGCATTTACTGGCCTTGATAATAGGATATTTTAGCTTGGGTTCTTTTATTTACCTAAGTTCAAATAGATTATCAAAGGATACCCCAAGCATATCCTTTTTAAGTTACAATGCGCATGGGTTTTATGGTAATGAAAAACCGGATTTGACTTCAACTACAAAAAAAATCATGTCCTTTATTAAGGAACGGGATCCAGATATAATTTGTTTTCAGGAATTTAATTGGAGACATAAAAATCAGAAGGATTTGGTAAAGTATCCTTTTCGCTACGTTGAAGGTGGACACCTAGATGAGGAGGGTAAGGTTTTTCAAGCAATATATTCGAAATACCCTATTATCAACCAAGAGATATTAAACTTCCCTCAAAGTCTTAATCAAGGCATCTATGTAGATTTAAAAGTTAATAAAGACACATTGAGAATCTATAACCTTCATTTGGAGTCATTGAAATTAAGACCAGGTATGATTAAAAGAGAGAGATCGGATAGACTCTTTAAACGCTTGAGAAATTCCTTTGCAAAACAATATGAGCAAGCACTGATTTTTAGAAAAAATGCGGACGAGTGCCACTATGCTAAAATAGTTTGCGGCGATTTCAACAATACACAATTCTCCAGTTCTTATCGGCTTATAAAAGGAGATATGAATGATTCATTCGCAGAAAAAGGCAGTGGCTACGGAAAAACGATAAATTTCTGGCGTTTTCCCTTAAGAATAGATTTTATTTTAACAGATCCAAAATTTGAGGTGTTATCGCATGAAAATTATAATCTAGGCCTGTCGGACCATGAACCTATAATGGCTTCTTTTAAACTAAACTCTAATAAATAGGCAGTCTACATAATCTGCTAAAATATGTATTAGAAATGCAAGTCCCCAAATGCGTGTTGGTTTGATTAATAATAATAAAGCATAACATGCAATAGCCCAATAACTGTGCAAGGGGTGAAAATTAATACTGCACCGTGCGGCATCAAAAATCGGATTGGCTAGGAAATGATCCAAATCAATTACAATTCCGGCGAGAAGAATAAGGGATACTTTTAAACGGTCCTTATAATAAAAAGTTAAGGCAACTAAAATTGGTGCAAAAAAATGAATTCCATAATGGAGCAGAAACCTAATCATTTATATTTCTAGTATTAACTTACTTAGATAAGTTGAGGTTTCAGGACCAATATTGAATAGTAAATCTAGGATACTCAAATTGGTAATAAAACCGTGGCGGTCCCCAAATACTTGATTGTATGGCGCATAATCTAATTGTAATTCTTTCTTAGAATTTACCAAAAACCCATAGTCTTCTGCCTCTTTAAGATGTACTTGAAATTTCTGTGTTTTCATAGTTGGCATTTCAATCTGAAGAAAATCGCAGATAGTTTCAATTGTTCTAAGATTAAAATCTTGTAAATATTCGAATTTAGAATCATACAAAGGATGAATTTCATCTTCGTAAAATTCAAAAAAAGGAGTAGTTCTATAGGCAGTTTCTAAGGTTCGCCAGTGCTGTCTTTGCCAATTGTAAGTATTGTCGATTTTTACTTCGCTATAAAGTTGCCTTCCTTGGGTATTACCAACGTGAACTATAGGAATACTTAATATATGCAACCCACGATCCGTGCATACCTTTATTCTATTCCTATAGGTTTGTTTTTGGTAATTGTCATGAATTTCCCAACAAACTTTGTTCTGTATTATTGCCGCAAAAGATGTAACATTTGGAAAATATGTAGGA
>JBARUM010000810.1:0-1771 GCA_049645725.1 Maribacter sp. | reverse complement strand
ACAATCTCCAATCCGTCTACTACAAAAATTAGCATCACAAACGCAGATGCAATTGGTACCATTACAAATGACGATACGGGAACTATTGCAGTTACCGGTTTTTCTGTAGATGAACTAAATGTTACTGCAAATTTCGATGTAACTTATACAGGCAAACCTATTAATGGTGGTTTTACAGCTTCATACCAAATAACCGATAATACAACAACCGCCGGTAGCGACTATTCTGTCGCATCACAAAGTGGTACCTTAAACTTTACTGGTGCTACGACCGAAGTTATGCAGGTGCCTGTCAATATTCTTCAGGATGCTTTAATTGAAGGAGATGAAAACTTACGACTTACTATTACAGCTATCTCACCTAGCATAATTACGGCTACTAGCCCAACTGCAATAGGTACAATTAGAGATATTGACCACTTACCTACTGCTGTAGATGATTCTTTTGTAGTTTTTCAAAATCAAACCACGGCAAATATTACAGTGCTAGCAAATGATGATTATGGTTTTGATGGTCCGGCATCTACCAATCCTTTACAAATAGTAAACAATCCAATTAACGGTACTGTTACTATTAGAGATAATGGTACACCTGGTGATGCTACTGATGATTATTTTGAATATCAACCTAGTCCTTCTTTTAACGGTAACGACTCTTTTAGATATAAAATAGTAGATTCTAATGGATCCGAAGATCAAGCGGTAGTCAATATTTTTGTAAACGATACCAACCTTAAAAAAGATTTTGAAATTCGTTATTCTGGTAGTATTAATGGTGATTTCACTATGATTGCCAATAATGTTCTTTCAAGAAGCGCCACGGGTAATTACAATGGCGAAGATGGTAACCATAATTTCTTTGACAACGTATTTGTTGATATCGATTCCGACCCAACAACATTTAACTCTACCAATGCTAATTTAGCTAACCCTGAGCCTTCTTTAAGCTGTTTGAATATTAAGAAAGCTTACCTATACTGGGCTGCTGCAGATAAGGAATATGATGGTACAACCGGTGGTGGTGCTACAGAACCATCTTGGAATTACAATCAGGTAAAATTAATGCTACCTGGTCAATCATCATATACCACTGTTTCTGCAGATGAGGTTATTTATAGAGGAAGAAATGATCATTTTCAAAATGACCCTTACGTTTGTATTAAAGATATTACAGACGATATAAATGCACTTTCTACTCCATTTGGTTCTTACCAAGTAGGTAACGTAAAGGCTACTGAAATGGACTTACGTTCGCACGGTATAGCTAATATTACCGGTACTTCTGGTGGATGGCAAATTGTCTTCGTTTATGAAAATGTTTCTCTTGACCCTAAAAACATTACACTATACGATGGTTATGTTCACACTTTTGCATCTAATGGTGCAGGTGAAACTGAATTTAACTTTAGTGGTTTTGAGACTATCCCGAATGGAAATATAAATGCCGATGTAATGTTAGGTGCCTTAGAAGGTGACCGTGATCTTTCTGGTGATCAATTATTAATTTACGACGATAGTAACAACTGGTCTAAACTTTCTACGACATTACGAGATGAAGATAACTTCTTTAATAGCCGTATTACTATTGATGGTCTTAATTATGTAGATAGAAATGCTGCAAGTACAAACACCTTTGGTTTTGATGCTACAGTTTTTCCATTAGCAAATACAACTAATAGATATATAGCCAATGATCAGACTTTTGCCCGTTTTAAAATTACAACGGATCAAGAATCATATGGTCTTTATCTAATGGGCTTAAGTGTAGATG
>JBARUM010000809.1:0-4653 GCA_049645725.1 Maribacter sp. | reverse complement strand
CGATAATACAAAGGACACGGTTAATAACTGGAACGATAGAAAAGAGGCCATAGCTCGATTGATTCAGCATTACAGCCCACAAATTTTTGGTACGCAAGAAGCCTTGTACCACCAAACCGTTTATTTGGATAGTAGTCTTACCTCCTACTCCTATATTGGTGTTGGTAGGGATGATGGAAAACAAAGAGGAGAATACTCGGCTATTCACTATGACCGTACTACATTAGAAGTATTGGAAACCAATACGTTTTGGCTCTCTGAAACACCTGAAAAAATTTCCGTAGGTTGGGACGCGGCTATGGAACGTATTTGCACCTATGCTTTATTTCAACATCTGCTAACGGGGAAAAAATTCTATGTCTTCAATACGCATTTTGACCATATTGGGAAAACTGCAAGAGCAAAATCCGCTGAACTCATAGTTAAAAAAATAGAGGCTATAAATACCAAAAAATTACCTGTGGTATTAATGGGTGATTTCAATTTGACGCCGGATGAAGCTCCTATAGCCTATTTAATGAAGAAATTGATGGACGGACGGCAAGAATCGATAAAAGCACCTTTTGGACCAACAGGAACGTTTAACGGTTTTGATAGGGAAATGACTCTGGATAAACGCATAGACTATATTTTCGTTAAAGAATTTATGGTGAAAAGTTATGTACATATAGACGACCGTATGGAAAATAACAAGCACCTTTCCGACCATTTTCCTGTTTTCGCAACAATAAAATTTTAAAAAAAGCCATATAGAAGCCAGGTCTTTAATCCAAAATTTCTTTTTCTAACTATTTAAAAATTCAATCAGGATCTCGTTCAATTCATTAGAATGAGTCACATTAAGTCCATGCGGAGCGCCCTTTATGATTTCATATGTATTATCTGCAATTCCTTTGGTCGCCAACTCTGCGGATGTCTCTATGGGTACTGTCTCGTCTGCATCACCATGTACTATTAACGTTGGCACATTGACATTCTTAAGTTCTGATCTAAAATCCGTATGCATCCAAGCTAAAGCCGTTTGTATAGTTGCCCTCGGAGATGCAAAAGATGCAATAGTAAAATCATACTCCAGTTGTCCTTCACTAACCCTATTTTTATTGTTCTCATAATTATAAAAACCTTTATGAAAATTCTTTAAGAACCCCACTCTGTCTTTTTGGAGTCCACTTTTAATATTATCTAAAACATACTCTGGTACTCCAACCGGATTATCTTCTTTCTTTTTAACCAAAGGGATGATGGAACTTATAAGAACGGCCTTAGCAACTTTTTTAGAACCATAATCCGTTAGATAGCGAACAACTTCTCCTCCACCCATTGAAAAACCTACAAGAATAGTGTCCTCTAGCTTTAATTCTTCAATAATTGCATTCAGATCACTGGCAAGAGCGGAGTAATCATAATCGTTCCATGGTGCTGAAGATGTTCCAAAACCTCTTCTGTCATATGATATACAACGAAATCCGGACTCCACAATTTTCCAAACCTGTTGTTCCCAGGACTTTCTACTCAACGGCCAACCATGAATTAATATAACTGGCTGTCCACTACCATAGTCCTCGTAAAAAATATCTACTTGTTCTTTTGCTGTTTTGTTTGTTATAAATGGCATATCTTACTTTTTGTTTTTTACAAGATAGTTGGATAGTCTTTTAACCCTTATCCCTTTCCAAAAGAATATTTGCTCAATTAATGTTTTGCTTAAATTTACGATATGTACATACCTCCACAGTATAGAAATGAGAATCTCACCGAAGTCCGTACTTTTCTCAAGGAAAATAGTTTTGGTATATTGGTAAGTCAGGTCGATGGAAAACCATGGGCAACTCATATTCCATTAGAATTGGAGCTAGATGATGAAGGAAACGATATTCTCGTGAGCCACATTGCCAAGGCCAACCCCCAATGGACCCAATTTGCTAATAATACAGAAGTTCTTTGCATCTTTAACGGCCCACACAGCTATGTTTCCTCCTCTTGGTATCAAAAAGAAGAAGTACCCACTTGGAACTATATTGCAGTACATCTTTATGGCACACTTAAAATACTTGATGAGTCCGCGGTTTTAGCTTCCATGCACAAACTTGTGGACAAGTACGAACAATCTTCGGCGTGCCCTGTATCCATAAATAACCTATCGGATAAGACAATGCGTCAAATAAAAGGTGTCGTTGGGTTTCAAATAAAAATAACGGATATACTGGCTGCGAAAAAACTTTCTCAAGGTAGAGAACACGACCACCCTCGTATTATTGAAGAATTGGAAAAAATAGGGCCTAAAGAAAAAGCGGTTGCTAGTGCCATGAAAAATAATAAAAGTCCTATCTCTCATGAACCGTAAAGTAAAATACTTTTTTCTGTCATATGCATTTCTTTGGCTATTCTCTTTCGTAAGCATTACGCTACTTCTAAACCGTGATGATAGAGTCTTAAGAGAAAGTGCAGGTTTCTTCTTTAATATTGCGGCAAACCGCAATTTCCTTATTGGTTTTCATGTGGTTTTCATATTAAGTTATCTGCTTTTTTTAGCAGTACAATACTTCGTAAAACTTTATCGCTCTAAATCAAAATCAATATTCTTTAAGCAGTTTGGTTATCGCTTTGTGCTGCCAATTTTAATTGCTTTTATAGGTGTTAAGACACTTATTTACGCAAACTCGTATGAGTGGCACGACTATCAATGGGATGATTCCGTAATGAACACAAAGGGGATAGTGAACAATCTTCATAAAGTAGACAAAAAGCAAAGGGGCATGAGTGTATTTGGATGGTCCGATAACCATACCGATGCGATTAAAAGTCTTATTAAAGCCAATGTAGAATGGGTAGCGGTTATACCCTTTCTTTATCAGGAGGATGAAACTACCAAACGTATCAACATACCGGATAATCCAAGTTCCTTCACTAGGCGAGATTCCAGTTTTATTAGAACAATAACCGCCCTTCATGAAAAAGGGCTTAAAGTACATTTGAAACCCCACTTATGGATGAGTAGCGGTTGGCGCAGTAATATCAACTTTAATACTGTTGAAGAGTGGGACAGCTGGTTTGAATCTTACCGGGTAAATATGGTTCGCTACGCAAAAATTGCGGCCCTAACGAAAACCGAGTTATTCTGTATTGGAACAGAACTACGAACCTCTATAAAAGAGCAACCAAAAAAATGGAATCTGCTCATCGATGAAATAAAGGAAATATATAAAGGAGAACTCACCTATGCTGCCAATTGGTACGACGAATATGAACATGTTAGCTTTTGGGACAGATTGGATTATATTGGCATCCAAGCATATTTTCCTTTAACAAAAATGGAGAACCCTGACTTGAATACTATTGAAAAGGGATGGGACGAACACTTAGTGGAACTAAGGAAGGTCCATGAAAAATATTTGAAGCCAATTCTCTTTACGGAAGTGGGCTATAAAAGCGAATCCAATGCAACCATAAAACCATGGGAGTGGGGTTCTGATTTTAGTATCCTTACCAAGCAGAAGTCAGATAGAACACAGCAATTGGCCTATGAAGCATTATTTAATAAGTGCTGGGGCCAACCGTGGCTTGCTGGTGTTTACATTTGGGAATGGAATGTGAGAACAATGGAGGAAAGTGCCACTACAGATCTTAATTTTTCTCCGCGCTTTAAACCTGCAGAAAATGTAATAGCGAAGGGTTTTGGTAAATCAAATAAAGGTCAATAGAACTTCATACTAAATCTTTGCGTATTTGAATTTCATACATGGTAATCACCTGAGGACTGTTCGTCATCTTCATAAGATTCTTATTGTCCTTAATGGAGATTTTGGCTCCGTTCCAACTAAACCGTTGAAGAAAATAAGCTGCTTTTCCACGCAAGGTTCTTGATAGGGACAGCATATCCCAATTCCCGTAACTAGCAGCTGAAGGTTCAGATTTACTCATTACAATCATTTTCCAACGGTTTTAGCAAATCGTAATCCAGAAAACCTGGGTTTATTCCATAATACTCCAGATCAACCAAGTCTATATAATCGGCACTATGAAAATAACGGTTTATATTGGCGTTTCAAACCCTAGTGTTCCCTCTTTTTTTGTTAAATTCATTTCCATAGGAATTCCTATATAAAATAGATGAACAATGAGTTGGATTAAAACAATACCATATGAAAACGCAGAAGGAAAACTGCAAAAACTTTATGAAAGAGTTAAAGGGCCCAACAATAATGTAGACAATGTACTCATGATTCATAGTTTACGGCCTCACACACTTGAAGGGCATATGGTTTTGTACAAAGCAGTTCTCCATCATTCAGGAAATATCCTTCCAAAATGGTATTTGGAGGTTTTGGGTGTCTACGTAAGCCATCTAAACCGATGTGATTATTGTTTTGATCATCATTTTGCTGGCTTGCAAAGATTGTTTAACAACGATGTCAAATCACAGCAATTTCTAAAAGCCGTAAAAAGTGATACTTTGGATTCTTTTCTTGAAGGCAAATATATGAGTGGGACTTACTATGCTAGAAAACTGACATTAAACATACAATCCGTAGTACAAGAAGATTTTATCAATCTCATCTCCGCTGGTTTTTCAGAGGGAGAAATATTGGAAATTAATCAAGTAACAAGTTATTTTAATTATGTAAACCGGAGCGTCATTGGACTGGGCGCAAG
>JBARUM010000808.1:0-2605 GCA_049645725.1 Maribacter sp. | reverse complement strand
GATATACGCATAATTGTTGGAGATTCTGACGAGTATTTAACTCCCAAACGAATGGAAATTGAATCAACAAAAATTGAAGCTCTTTTTCAAGGAAAAGCGAAGCAACGTATTTTTGACGGTGGACATGAAATCAAAAAAGAAATCATAAATACTATAGTTCAGTGAAAAATAACTCCGTTTTAGAAAATGATAGGGTAAAGCTAATGCCCCTATCATTAAAGAATTTTCATCATTTGATTCCAGTGGCTTCTGAAGAAAAACTGATACAATTTTCTCCTTCGGCCATTGAGACGCCCAAAAAATTGAAAAATTATGTTGAGATAGCACTTGAGCAAGAGCGACAGCACACTAGTTTTCCCTATCTAATATATGATAAGGAAAAAATGGCATATGCCGGTAGCACTAGGTATATGAACATTAATTGGAAAAACAAAGTACTTCATATTGGGGCTACATGGATAGGCAAAGCTTTTCAAGGCACAGGTCTTAATACACACATGAAGTTTTTAATGCTAGAAAACGCATTCAATGAAATGGGTTTTGAAAAAGTGGAATTCCGAGTAGATGAACGTAATATAAAGTCTAGGAAAGCTGTAGAAAAACTTGGCTGTGTCTTAGAAGGTATTTTACGTAAAGATGTGTACTTGTTAGACGGATTTAAACGTAATACCTGTTGCTACGGCCTATTGAAAGATGAATGGGAATTGGTGAAAGTGACCGATTTTAAAGACTTTATGTAAAAAACATTTACGGTCAGACCTTAAATACAAAAATCGACGAAGTAATCAATTCTGATTTTCCACTACCGGTTCGGACTCAAAGTAAGTTATTTTCCTAGTTTTATAAGTATTATCCGGAGTAATGATTTGTTTGACCCAATTACCACCTTCTTCCCTGTCATATTGATATATGTATTCTTTCTTCTCTACAATTTCCCCTCTTTTGGCGATTTCTTCGATTAGCATTCCGTTTAAATCATATTTAAAGGTAGTCCTAATGGTGGGCACAAAGCTTTTTTCTTCTTTATCGAATTCAAATTCTTGTTGCGCCAGTAATTTTCCCTTTGAATCAAAAACCTCTTCAAACGCCATGTTTTCCTCCCCTTTTAAAAACTCCTTGGTCAAAACAACTTTTTGAACCTTACCATTTTTTCCTTTCTGACTGGAAGTCCTAATGGACTTTAAGGGAACGTTATTCAATGAGTAGGTTACGGTAGATTCCCCTTTGTATCTTTTATAATCTACCAACGTAACATCCGTACCATCATTGTTAGTTCTTGTTATTTTTGATAGATCACCCTTTTTATTAAACTCATAGATGTATTTGTCCAGAAACTCCTTTTCATAGGAAACTATTTTCTCGGTTATTTTACGGGCAGGGAGCGTATCAATTTCGTAGAAATTTGCTATAGAAGTACTTGGGTCAAATTTACTTTCGCGGTAAGATTCTGAACGTTTTTCCAATAGCTCATTATGGGCATACTTATAATAGGTAACATCGTAGTCGCTATCGTTATAACGGGTTACGGACTTTGTCAAAAGCCCATCTGTATTAAATTCATACTCTTCCTTGCCATATTTAGTACTCACAAGACAGGTCTTTACACTATCATTTAAATCGAAATCCGAAAGTGTAAAAATCTGGAATTCCTGGGCATTACTCTTCAAGATAGAGCAGAGGACGAACAGTATAATAATATGGGGGTAGTTGTTTATCATAGATCAAAATTACTCCTATATTCCTACAATTAAAACAAAATATATACCAAAATAAAAAGGAGCGGTGATCACCGCTCCTTTTTCAATGTTATGCTTATGTGAATTACTTAACTTCTTCGAAGTCTACGTCTTCTACATTATCACCTTCCGGTGCTGGGGCGTCAGCAGTAGCTTCTCCCTGAGGAGCGCCACCAGCTTGTGCAGCATCGGCTTGTGCCTTATACATCTCTTCGGATGCAACTTTCCAAGCTTCGTTTATTTTGTCCAAAGCTGGTGATATTACGGCTAGATCTTTAGAAGCGTATGCCGCTTTCAACTCAGTCAAGGCCTCTTCAATCGGCTTTTTCTTGTCATCGGACAATTTATCTCCAAACTCGGTCAATTGTTTTTCGGTCTGGAAAATCATTCCATCCGCCTCGTTCAATTTATCAGCAGTTTCTTTTGCCTTCTTATCGGCATCGGCATTAGCCTCAGCTTCGGATTTCATTTTTTGAATTTCTTCTTCCGTTAATCCAGAGGAAGCTTCAATACGAATATCCTGAGTTTTGTTAGTAGCCTTATCAGTTGCGGACACTTTTATAATTCCGTTCGCATCAATATCAAAAGTTACTTCAATCTGAGGGGTTCCCCTTTGTGCCGGTGGAATACCATCTAAATGAAAACGTCCAATAGTCTTGTTATCCGCCGCCATAGGCCTTTCTCCTTGCAGAACATGAATCTCTACCGAAGGCTGATTGTCCGCCGCGGTTGAAAACACCTGTGATTTCTTCGTAGGAATGGTAGTGTTCGCATCAATTAACTTGGTCATAACGCTTCCCATAGTTTCAATACCCAAAGAAAGTGGAGTTACATCCAATAACAATACATCTTTTACGTCTCCCGTTAAA
>JBARUM010000807.1:0-3106 GCA_049645725.1 Maribacter sp. | reverse complement strand
TCTCAATTCTTGAAAATCAGACACTGTTGAAAATAATTTTTCTCTTAACTCTATTTGAGTCTTTTCTGAACTTAGTTTTACAATTATTCTGTCCTCAAGCATCAATCAACTTTTCTACGGGTAAGAGTATCCCTTTAAATCTCAATTCAAAGTCAGCAGGTTCTAAATCTTCATAATTAGTGCCGGGAACATTTAGTTCAATTTCTAAAACCCCTTCTTCTTTATTTAAAAAAAGATTATTGATTTTAAATACGGGGGGACGGATCAGTATAAATTTATTATGCAACGAAATGTAATTAAGAAACATTCTCTCATTTACTTCAGAATATTCTACCAAAACCTCATAGAGCAATTCATTTTCCTCTTTGGTCCTTAATGTGCCGTTTGGATAAGGACTGTTCTTTGAACGCTTTGCATAAAGGGAATAATCCAGCTTGCGAATCGCATAATCATCCGTATCAATGTAAATGGCACCCTCGACTACGAAGGGGAATATTTTCTTCCTAACGCCTATTTTATATACAGTCTCATTGCCATAGGAGGTATGCTGTATTGATGAGAATCTATGTGCCCTAGTAAAATCTTCAACTAAAACACCAATAAAGGAATATGTCTCTGTATTGAAATTTCTGATGGCATTATGAATACATAAATTCACCAACTCGTTTTCACGGTACCTACTAAGCAGTACAACGTTAGGTACAAATTTATCTTTTGTCCTATAGTCGTAAGGTTTGGCCGCGAAAGAATCTATTTTGAAATCACTATTTTGTTCATAAGATAGTAAACTATACTGCGTTTCTTCAAAGTGATCACTTTGAAATCCTTTATCATAGATTTGAACAATTGCTTCGTTTAAATTTAGGTATTCATTGCTTTGCAATTGGTAATCACGGTAATATCCAACCAAACTAAAACTATATTGTGGGTAGTTTTCAGGTATTTTTTCAAATGCTAATTTGATAATTTTTCTTGCCGTTAAGCGTCTTTTTTTTTCAGATGTAACCACCACCTCATCCAAAAGTTCCGCTTCTGTTTCCAATAGGATAGTGTTAACGCTATCAGTCTTTAATCCTAAGGTTTCAACTAGCTTGGTTCTATATCCCATACTTGAAATTTTCAAAAACTCTTCAGTATTTTGAAATCCTATAGGAATTTTAAATCCTCCATCTAGGTTTGAAATCACACCATAACTCTTGTCATTTAACCGAATAGTAGCAAATACAACGGGTTCTTTTGTCTCGGAATCCAGAAGAATCCCTTCCATGAACTTTTCCTTCTGACCAAAGAATTGTAGGGGGAATGACAATAAAAAAAAGTTTACAATAATAAATGTTTTAATATCCATTTATAGTATTTGTTGTTAATCAATGCCGAGATACTCTAAACCGTTATTTTCAACTAAAAATTCATTCCAACTAGAAACATTATTTTTTTGTCAACTTCTTATACTTAAATATTACCTAATTGGTTGAAATAATGCATATAATAGCTTTTGTCTTTTGAGACAACTGGTTTAGATCATTTTTGACTATTATTTGCAGCTATTACTATTGAATATGTTCATCATAAATCTAACAAAAATCACCGAACTCCTTGAACATTCATCTGCAAGGTAAAGACAGCATCCGAGGCCGTAATAAAAAGTATGTCTTGATCCTTGCCACCAAAAGTTACGTTGGCGGTCCATTTTTTATCATTAGTGATATGTTCGATTTGATTACCATTGGAATCAAATACAGTTACACCATCACCGGTCAAGTATAAATTACCTTTATTATCTAGTGTCATACCATCAGAACCAAGTTCGATGAAAAGCTTTTTATCGGATAGACTTCCATCTGCATTTATGTGAAAGGAATACGTCTTTTTATCTCCAATATCGGCTACATATAAGGTCTTACCGTCCGGGGTACCTATGATACCATTTGGTCTAACCATATCCGAAATAACAATTTGGACTTCCTTCATATCCGGGGTTATATAGTAAACACGTTGCTCTTTTATATCTGGCTCCTTACGGTCCCAGTAGGGTCTTTGGTAATAGGGATCCGTGAAATAAATTCCACCATGGGCATCTATCCAAATGTCATTGGGGCCGTTCAATTTTTTTGACTCATAATCCGACAACAAGACGGTGACGTTCTTGTCGGAATCAATTTTCCAAAGTTCATTTTTTTCATCCGCTGCGGCTAATAAGTTTCCGTGATTATCAAAATAGAGACCATTTGCTCTTCCAGCCGGCTGCATATATACGGATACTGAATTATCTTTTGCATCCCATTGTAAAATTCTATCGTTCGGTTGGTCCGTAAAAAATACATTACCATTCTTATCAACCGCTGGCCCCTCCGTGAATTTATAACCTTCGGAGACTAAGGTCAACTCCGCACCATCGGCAATAATTGTTTTTTGTTGTGCAATACAAGCGTAATTTAAGAGCGTTAATAATACCGTCAGAAAATGTATTGAAGTAAATTTCATAGTATCAATTTTAAAGATTGTTAAGATAGTCCATGTTGTGTTTCATACTTTCAAAAGGAGTGCTTTCATACTCTTCTTGTTCTATGAAAATATGTTCTACCCCAGCTAGTGTTTTATGCTTCATTACACTTGGTATGTCCAATCCACCCTTGCCAAGTTCAGTACTTTCTTTCTTGACCATATTCATATCCTTTAAGTGCCAAAGTGGAAATCTTCCCGGATATTTTTCAAAATAGTCCAAGGGATCCCTTCCTGCAACGATAACCCAACCAAGGTCTAATTCCATATGCACTAAATCCGGTTCGGTGTTATCCATTAGCACGTCGTACAATACTTCTCCGTTTTCCGATTCAAACTCATATTCATGATTGTGATAACCAAACTTGATCCCCACTTTATTACAGGCTTCACCAGCCTTATTAAAATCTTCGGCTACACGTTTATAATTGTCAATCGTTTGGCCGTCAGAGGGCATTGAGGAACATATAAGATACTCTTGACCGGAAGTAACTGCTGCTTCAATTGTTTTGTCAAAATTCCCATCCAACTGAACATGTCCGCTTTGTAATATCATTCCTAATTCCTCACAGGTATTTTTCATTTCTAGCGGTGTAAGACCATA